>NZ_JBALPC010000003.1:0-19945 GCF_036965225.1 Bacillus sp. JJ1474
GTCCTAATACATCTCTATACCATTGAGCAGATAGTTCTAAATCTTTTACAGGAATTCTAATATAATGTACTTGTTCAATAAATGATTTACTCATAGCCTTCTCTCCTTTATATAATCTGGTATATCAAATAGTTCCCTTTCTATATACCTTTTTCCTTCGGATTATTGAATTAGTCGAGTAGAAAGGAACCTCTCTACCTTACGGTAGATTGTGCTCCTTCCCCTCACAGAACCGTGCTTGCGCTATTAACGCACACGGCTCCTCCTAGTTACCATTCACAAAACCTTGCTAATCTCTTAGGATCAGATTTTGCTAATTCTGCTATCCTTACTAGTTATGTCTCCATTTATTATTCCTACCTCTGTGTGTAGTAAATGTGTCCCTAGCAAGGGTGATAACTGGTAGCTAGCCTTTCCTCCATCGGCATTACCCAACTTCATTGGTACTACGCTGCTATCCGACTCCCTATTCCGGCATTTGGTTTCCTTACTTTTTATCGCTTGTACACCATACTCTTCTAACAAGAAAAGACCGGTAGGGTCTCCCGAGTTGCCGTATCATATCAATGTGTAACGTGCCAAGGTCTCTGACTCCAGAGAGGTTTTATCCATCTTGCCTTAAACGAAGGATAAAATGTAGCTTTCTGCTGCAGGTAAAGCATCAGCCCTCTCGATTTACTAACATTATGGGGCTCAATCCCTTCAACCATTTGGCTTTCGGCCCATTACCTAACTGTCTACGCTTAAAGACGAAAGTTACCTTTAGCCCTCCAAGACTCGCTACGAGTGAATGGCTAGTTCTTACTCGACGGGAATCCCACCCGTTATATGATACGACCTATGCTCGGCCGCACAACTGCTCCTTTAGTATAAGTACATTTATTCACAATCTCTTCCAAAATATCCACTTGTTTTGAAAACAAGTTACTCAACAATCTGGCCCGATTACTGAAAAAGGCACAATTCCTCTTCAAGAATTGCGCCCGATCGTGGAGCAAGCTGAAACTTATTTCTCTTTCTGCCTTTTTAACATAAATAAGGAATAAGTCCGAGACCTTTTATTTTTCTTATTCAAAATAGTTGTTTTCTTGTTTAATTTGATCTATTCTCTTTTTCCCCCATTCATACATCATCTCAACGATCGGTAATAACGTCATCCCCAGTTCAGTCATTGAATATTCGACTTTCGGGGGAACTTCTGGATATACTTCTCTATGAACAATTCCATCTTCCATCAGTTCACGTAATTGGTTTGTTAATATCTTATGGGATATTTTCGGAAAAAGTTTTTGAAGTTCGCTGAAGCGATGTGGTCCTTCAACACCTAAGTGCCACAAAATAACAACTTTCCATTTCCCACTAATAATCGATAAGGTAAGTTCCTTTTCACAATGATAATCAAGATTTAATATTCTCTCTTTGATCTCTTCTCTTAATTTATCCGACATATAGTTAACTCCCTTTCATTTAAATAAGTAACCTTTTGGTAACCTCCGCACAAAAAAGTGCATTCTTCACAATGTAGTAAACCATATGTAGAATGAAGTTAGTCTTAAAGACAAATCTTTATCTATTTTAGGCGCTAATCATTTATGAGGAAAACAGCGTTAATATTTATATCACTAAAACGATTTTATTAAACTTCTCTTATTTAATACACTGTATTTCGTCTAAAATAAAACTATCTCATCTAAAGGAGCGAAAAACATGCAAACGATCGCAGGAAAAGTGGCGTTAATTACAGGAGCAGGGCGTGGCATAGGACGTGCAACAGCAATAGCTTTTGCCAAAGAAGGTATTCATGTAGGTCTTATTGGACGTACGCTTGAAAATTTACAACAAGTAGCAGAGGAACTTAAACAATATGATGTGAAGGTAGCAATCGCTGCTGCAAATGTAGCAGATTTAGACTCTATAACCACAGCGATTGAATCAATTCGTGACGAACTTGGTGCAATCGATATTTTAGTAAACAATGCCGGCATTTCAAAATTCGGTAACTTCATGGACTTAACGCCTGAAGAATGGACAAATATTATCGATGTCAACGTAAAAGGTGTGTACTACACAACACGTGCGGTATTACCGGAAATGATCGAGCGCAACACAGGCGACATCATTAATATCTCATCAACAGCTGGTCAAAAAGGTGCACCAATTACAAGTGCATACTCTGCTTCAAAAGCTGCAGTTATTGGACTAAGTGAGTCATTAATGCTTGAGGTGCGTAAGAAAAATATTCGCGTTACAACGTTAACACCAAGTACGGTGGCAACAGATATGGCTGTCGAACTAAACTTAACAGACGGAAATCCGGAAAAAGTAATGCAAGCAGAAGATTTAGCTGACTTAATGGTTGCACAACTAAAACTTCATCCACGTGTTGTATTAAAACATGCTGGACTTTGGTCTACGAACCCCTAATAGAACTATTCGAAATATCAAGGCGCTATCCGATGTATTTTGGACAGCGTCTCCTTTTTTAGAATAATAGGCTTTAATAGGAGTACTGCCAACCCGTCTATCACATGAACGGCATCATAAAAAAGTGTGGTTTTTGCAACCCATTACTCAATTAAATGGCCCGATTGTGGAATAAGAGCTACAGACGATTCTTAAACTAAACTGCCAAATAGTTTAAGTACAATCTCTTCTTTTGAATAAATCAGAAGATTCTTTATTTAAATAGCTATTAATGATATTCTACAAATAAAAATAATTCCAAAAGGAGGATTTGGTTTGACAACCACTTCAAATAATAGAACCATTACTAATGAGGTTACCATTAATGCCCCCTACATTTAGTTTGGTACGCTTGGACAATATCTGAACGAGTTTCTGAATGGTTCGCACCTGAAACAGTAGTTGAAGCTATGGAAGGTGGGTCCTATGAACTTTATTTTATTCCTGGAAATAAAACTGGTATGAATACAAAAGGTTGCAAGATTATTAAACTTGTTGATGAAAAAGAGTTACGATTCACTTGGAAAGGCCCAGATCAATTTGAAACTATAATGAATAATGAAAATGAATTAACAACTGTTAATGTTAGTTTTAAACCAGTTGATACCGATTCTACAAAAGTAATTGTTGAACATACTGGATTTAAAGAAGATGATAATTGGAAAGAAGCATTTGACTGGCATCAAATGGCTTGGTTGGGTGTTCTAAGTAGCTTAAAGTCTGCTCTTGAAAAAGGTGAAGGCAGTTTATGTTGCCAACCTATAAAATAAACTGCACAAAACCATCTATTGTTTTGAATTTAATAGATGGTTTTAATATTTCGGTTCTTACTTTAGAAAAATCCCTATTTAATGAAACTGCCTGTTTAAGTACATTTTTTCAAAATATCTTCCTAATTTTAGCATAATACCATAATTGTGTTGCTCCACAATCTGGCCTTAAAAGGGAAAATGAGCGCTAATTCTTGTTCAAGGATAGCGCCTGATTGCAGAAGATTCTATTCGTTATGCTTGTTCAATATTAGCGAATCTTTATTGCGTCATTCCTTATAAATCTTTTTTAAAACAAATAATACGATTTACTTCATTAAATCCTAATTTAAGATGCATTGCTAAACTTTCCTCATTTTCTAATTCACAATCACTAGCAAATTCATGACAACCTTTTTTCTTAGCCCAATTCTCACAAGCATTTACTAATTTTTTAGCAAAGCCTTGTTCACGAAAGTCCTCTTTTACATAAATCCCCTCTAAATATCCCACCGGACTTGAACTCGTCCCTTCAACATAATCATATCGCAATTGGCATTGCGCAAACCCAATTGTTTCGCTGTCATGATAAGCTAAAAAAATCTTTGCATCAGGCTGAGAAATAAGATGTGTCATTTCTTTAATAAATACCTCTAATGTGTGACCTGGCCAAAGCAGTAAAGCAAGGTGTGCAGCTTCTTTTGTATCCTGTAAGGTCGCCTCTTTTAGCATAAAAAACCTCCAAATATCTTTATAAAATGAATTGATTCTCTTCTTTATCAATAAAACTTTCATTTGAACGATTTTGCCAAATACATAAAAAAGGGCGCAGCTTTTATTCTGGAATTGTTGCCCGATAATGGAGTAAAGCATTGAATACTTTGTTCAATCACTATATATCTTTCGCTACTAGTGTGATTTTCACAGAGTGGCATAATTACTTACTATCTTTTATTCTCTTTTTCATCACTTCTGCCAGTTGTTGAGAATTTAGATTTTCTTCTTCTTGTAATTTTTCAACGATGTTATGATAATCCTCTTCATTTCGATTCTGACTTAATTTAAAAGCGGCTTGAACTTCTTGCACTTTTATTTTAAAGCCAACAATCGCTTTTAGTTGACTTTCTAATACCTGAGGCGATAGCTTATCCCATAAAACTGGGTTTTCACGCTGTTTCTCATACTTCTCTAGCAACTTAATAAGATCTTGTTTCAACTCTTCTTCACTTAATATACTAGCTTGACCATATACATGTACTGATTGGTAATTCCATGTGGGTACATTTTCATGCCCATACCATGAAGAAGAAACATAACCATGTGGTCCCTGATAGATGACTAGAACATCGTCACATGTTTCAAATGTTCTCCATTGAGGATTCCCATATGCCATATGTCCAGTTATATAATAATCCTCTTCATGTTTATGAAGCTGTAATGGAAGGTGGGAAGCAATGGGTTTCCCTTTTTTTGTTGTGACCAATGTTGCAAATGAGTTTCCCTCAATGACTTCTATAATTTCATTGATATTTGTGACTTGAAAGTATTTTGGAATATACATAATAGCCTGCTCCTTTTTATTTTAAAAATTACTGAAACTTTGGATATCCATTATTCAAAATAGTAGTATAATTATTGACATATAAAAAGATACAGTTTTAATCAATCAGACATGTCAGAGGCGATTTATCATGGAAAACTTCATTTTTGCTTTAGAGGATCACTCTTCCAAATACAAACAAATATATGAGCGATTTAAATTATTAATCGAACATGGTGACCTGCCAGCAAATGAACAATTACCTTCCATACGCCAGCTGGCAGATTCCTTGCAAGTCAGTCGCAATACGACATTAATGGCTTATGATCAGCTTGTGGCAGAAGGCTATATTCGCGGAGAAGGAAGAAAAGGCTACTTTGTTAATGTATTAGAGCCTCCTTTATTTCAGGAGGAAGTCATTCCTATTCCTAGTAAGCAAACTGAGCCAGTGACAACATTTTTCGTTGATTTTAAAGCAGGGGCAGTAGATCAAACAAACTTTCCTTTAAAAGCTTGGAGAAGAATTTCTAATTCAGTACTGACCTTACAGGAGAGTTTTCAATACGGGGATCCTTTTGGTGAAATGTGTTTGCGTAAACAAATCGCTGCCTATTTACTCCAATCTCGTGGGGTAAAGACAGATCCAAATGCCATTATCATTGGCAGCAGCACCCAGCAAATGTTGATTAATCTTGGACAAATCCTGAAGGATGATTTCCAAAGCATGATTGTGGAGGATCCAGGATATGATGGAGCAAAAGAGGCATTTTTATTCCATCGTTTTACACTTGAAACTTTACCAGTTGATGAAACAGGTGCTGATTTTTCACAATTAGAAAAAATGATGTCACGCTTAATTTATGTGACACCTTCCCACCAAAGTCCAATAGGCGTAAGCATGTCCATTCAACAAAGGCAAAAGCTCATTCATTGGGCCAACAAGAAAAAAGGATATATTATCGAAGACGATTATGATAGTGAATTTCGCTATACACAACAACCATTTCCGGCACTTACTTCCATTGATTCCAAAAGAGTGATTTACCTAGGAAATTTCTCAAAGTCCTTTCTCCCAGGAATTCGTCTGAGTTATATGGTGCTGCCACCAATTCTTTTAGACCGTTATATAAAACAATTTCAACATTTTGAGAGTACCACTTCCCTAACTAGCCAGCTGACAATGGCTAAATTTATGGAAGAGGGAGAATGGAACCGCCATATTAAACGGATGCGTCTCGTTTATAAACGAAAAATGCAGTGCATCGTTTCAGAACTAAAAAAACAATTTAAACAACATATTTCCATTATTGGGGAGCAGTCTGGCTTGTACTTATTAGTTAAGATACATCAAACACATTCAGAAGACTGGTTAATTGAGCGTGCTGCCTTTTATGGTGTTAAAGTATACCCTACTTCCATCTACTTCATTAATAACCGTTCTGATGAAGCCATTATAAAACTTGGTTTTAGTAATCTTACTTGTGAAGAAATACAGTTAGGCGTGAAGTTTTTAAAAAAGGCTTGGTTATAAAAAATATCCCCGCAAAAGTTAGTTATGTCTAACATTGCGGGGCATTCAATGAAATTATAAACATAGCGTTTTAATTCACTAACCTACTGCTATAGTTTAAAAACAATCTTTCAAAACCTCTTCTAAATGTTAACCATTAAATCCAACTTTCTTTAAAAGGTGTTGTTCCATTAAATGGTCCTTTTAATGGAACCGTACAGTTTGAATTTAAGCGTAAAAAG
Organism: Bacillus sp. JJ1474; assembly: GCF_036965225.1. Taxonomy (NCBI): domain Bacteria; kingdom Bacillati; phylum Bacillota; class Bacilli; order Caryophanales; family Bacillaceae; genus Bacillus; species Bacillus sp. JJ1474. Next base: position 6,505 of record NZ_JBALPC010000003.1, read on the forward strand.
AATCCCCTATTCCAACACTCCTGCGAAAATGATCAATCCCTTGTTAGATTCTTCGGCCTTGATTTGGTATTAATAAAACAGTTCTAATCATATTCTTATAAAAAGAAAACTAAGAAGGGAGTGTATAGTTTGTTGATAAAAGTTAAGGTTAATTTACGGCCCATTGTAAGCAAGTTGAATTTACCAACTGTTATGAAAGCAGCGATACTTCCGGGTGACTCAAAAGAAACATTATTTATCGCAACCCAGGTAGGAGAGATTTTTTACATAAGAAACGGAGTTATACGAACTTTTTTAGATATTCGCCCGCGAATCATTAAACTAGGTACTTCTGAACAAGGTGTTTCTGGTGGCGGATATGATGAACGGGGATTGCTAGGACTAGCATTTCATCCCGAATTTTATAATAACCGCCTGTTTTATCTTCATTATTCAGTAGCCGGAACACAAGGTCCAGGAGCTCTTTCTGAATCCTTTTCACCTGACCCGTGTGATCCAAAAACTTTAAACTTAAGGTGGATAAATAGAGAAACTCAATATGATCATATTAATACTGTGGAAGAATGGATTTTACCATCAAATGGTCAACCTCAAAAACTACGGACATTACTAAACTTAAGAAGACCATTTTTTAATCATAATGGTGTCAATAGCTTAAACTTTTCACCGGAAACAGGAAATCTTGTTTTAACTAACGGGGATGGTGGAGCAGGCTATGATCCATTCAATTTAAGCCAGAATGATATGGAAATCGCCGGTAAAATAATTGAAATTGATGTAGGTAAGAATACGTTTATCAAGAATCCGCCCGTAGTCACACGGTTTAATGAACTTCCCGTACCTATTCAGGAAACACTTACGGTGATTGCCAAAGGGGTTCGGAATATACCTGGCATTTCATTTCATAGGTTTTATAATCAATATATCAAATATGTGGGAAATGTCGGACAGGATTTGGTAGAGTCAATTTATTCATTCCTTCAGCATAAATCAATACCGGTTACCCAGCTTGTTCAAGCTTTTTTAATGAAATCTGAAGCTGACCAAGAGGGATTTATTAACTTTGGCTGGCGAGGGTGGGAAGGTGTTTTCCCTACTCCGATTATAAGGGGCTGCTCTGCAAATCAGGATTTGGACGAGACAACAATAGCTTATTATGATGAAGCCATAAAATTATCAATAAGGCGTCTTCAGCCTTTAACTAGTTATTTTCATAAAGATCAAAGACCCAATAAATTTGGAGGAACTGCACTTACAGGAGTGCAAGCCTATATGGGGAATAGAATCCCCGCTTTAACAGGAAGTGTGGTGTTTACCGATCTTGCACGGAAAGAAGAATCCGGATCTCCGGTTAGAGGGGTTTTAGCTTATACTAGAATAAGAACAGATTGTAAACTAAATGATTTTAGTGTTATTCAAACCGATTATAATTTTGGGCCCGGTTCGGCATATTATGTTAGTTTGGGAACGAATCTGGATCAAAGCAAACTATATTTAGGGGTTTATGGCTCTATGAAAGTGACTGATTTTAACCAAGGTACTGTTTTTGAAGTTATTCCGTGATTAAAACTATTAAATTCAACTTAATACCTTCGATGCATGGAGAGGGAGCTGCCGCAGCTCCCTCTTCTTAACAAACGCGTTTGTTTAATAAGCAAATTACTATTATTCCTATTAAAAAGCATGACCCGATAGGCCCTATTCAACTATTACCTTTCCGACCATTCCTTCCTGGAAATGGTACCGACATATCAGTTCGTATGTACCGGGCTGTTTCGGATTCACGGTAATGCTTTTTTCTTGTCCTGGCTGGATCTCGGCGTCAATACCTAGCTTTTCCACTGTGAAGGTGTGCTCTTTCTTACCTTTGTTTTTCAATAACAAAGTTGTGGTTTTTCCATTCGGAATAGTGATGACTTTCGGGTTAAAGCTATCATCCTTCAATTCGACCTCAATCGATGTCACCGTCTCCATAGGCTGAGTTACATCATCGTATTCGGCCAATACGCCGAGGGAGCCTGCAGAGTTCACGACCAACATCACCCCAAGCAAAACTGCCAATCCTGTTAAACACTTTTTCACAAACATTCGTAAGACCTCCTTTCCTAGTCACTATTTTTTCCAATTCATGAAATATTATCACTATAAATTGGGTTCCAGTGTGCTTTCAATCGTAACTCTTTTATCTGAAACAGTGACAAGAATAACTAGATGCACTATTTCTTAATAACAATTGATAATTTATAATTTGCATGCTCGTTCAAGTCTTCCAAAAATTTGTCTAATATTTCATTAGATGAAAATTTACATTCGAGAAGATAACAACCATCTCCACTGATTTTATAGTTATGTATGATGTATTGTTCTTGTGTTTTTATGAACGACAAATATGGTTGGTGATAGGTGCTTTGTGTAAAGATCGTAATAAATGCATGTATAAAACATCCTAATTTAACTTGATTAACTTTTATTGTATACCCCTCAATTACGCCATTATCCTCTAATTTTGCCACTCTAGCCGAAGCTGCTTGTCCAGTTAAGTGGACTTTCTCCCCCAATTCTTTCATAGTGATGCGACTGTTCTTGGATAGTTCATCTAAGATACGTATATCCGTGCTATCTAACATTTGTTCAAATCCTTTCATTTATCAAGTCAAACTGCCAAAAGACTTGATTTTATCTATGTAGTCGTCAATTGGTTATAGTATAAACTATTTGTAAATCGAAGAATAAGGAGTTTTGAACATGAATATTCAACAAATTCGTAATGCAACACTAGTTGTCGAATATGCAGGCAAAAAGTTTTTAATAGATCCAATGTTAGCAGAGAAAGGGACTTATCCACCTTTTGGACCTAGTGTAGGCTATCCCGATGCATTAAGACAAGATCAAAATAATCCTTTAGTGAGCTTACCAACGTCCATTGACAATATTATTTCTAATATTGATGCGGTCATTGTCACTCATCTGCATTTAGACCACTGGGATGATGCTGCCAAAGAAGCATTGCCAAAAGAAATTAAATTATTTGCCCAAAATGATGAGGATGCGTCAGAAATTCGAAACGCTGGTTTCAAAAATGTCGAGGTTTTACAAGAAGATACAGTCTTTGAAGGGATCAAATTAATTAAAACAAAAGGTGAGCATGGGCGAGGTGAAATGGTACAACTTGCTGGTCAAGTGTGCGGTGTTGTCTTCAAACATGCAAATGAAAAAACTTTATATGCAGCTGGAGATACTGTTTGGTATGAAGCTGTTCAGGAAGTAATCGAAACACATAAGCCAGAAATCATTATTGTCAATGCTGGAGATAATCAATTCCTTGTAGGAGGTTCCCTAGTAATGGGAAAAGATGATGTCTATGAAGTGTATAAGGCTGCCCCTAATGCCAAAATTATTGCGAGCCATATGGAGGCTGTCAATCATTGGACATTATCAAGAGAAGAATTAAAAAGCTTTATTAATAAAAATGGAATCTCTTCTAATGTTTTAGTGCCAGATGACGGAGAATCATATTCATTTTAGGAGAAAGGGCTGTCCAAAGAGTCAGATAACTGACTTTTTGGAGCCCCTTTTTAGCTTTCTTCGAATTCTGTACAAATTTTGAAATTTATCATAAAGTGACAAAAACATTTCCTATATTTTCAAAACGTCTCTGATATACATCGGAGCGTGGCAAGGACCGCTTTAGCAGTAAAATTCCGGTTTTCGGTCTCTTACGCTTGGCAGTTTTTCTCGCACTCGGCGAATCCGATCTAAATCAAGATCAGCGAAAAATAACGTTTCTTCCTCACCGGCGCTGGCGAGGACAATTCCCATCGGATCAACAATCAGACTTCGTCCGGAAAAAATATCGCCAACAAGGTCGGCACCGCAAACGAACATCGTATTTTCAATCGCCCGTGCGCGAATCAGCGTCTGCCAATGCTCCTCTTTCATCGGACCCGCTACCCATCCGGCAGGAACAAACAGGACATCCGCTTCCTGAAGCGCAAACTGTCTTGCAATCTCGGGAAATCTTAATTCATAGCACACCATTAAGCCAATTTTTCCAAACTCTGTTTCTACTACTTTATATTGATTATCACCCGCAATAATCGTATCCGACTCTTTATAACTAAAAGCATCATATAAATGAGTTTTTCGATAAGAATGAATGATCTCGCCTGAACGGTTAATAAACACGGTTGTGTTATAGGCGCGTTTTTGATCATCCGCTTTTGGTTCATACATACCACAAACAACATAGATTTCGTTTTCACGGGCAGCTTGTGCAAGGCCAGAAACAAACGGACCATCTAGCGGTTCCGCTACCTCAACAGGCAACACGCCAGACTTTGGGGTGGCAAGTGCCATATAAAATTCCGGAATAATGACAAAATCTGCGCCTTTACTTTTGGCTTTCGCAATGTATTGGATCGCCTTCTCTAAATTAGAGGCCTTATCAACACTGGTGGATAATTGTGCAATTGCGACTCTCATGAAAGTGAGTACCTCCTAAAATGATTATTTTCATTTATTTTAATCTATTTTGCTGCTATTTTGTGGACTTTTTAAATGATTAATAATTTTCCCTATCCTTTGACAAACTTAGAGTGGAGACAGGAAAGCATTTCCATCATCTAATTCATCTATGTTGACAAATTTTCCTAAATATAATATTATAACAATCCTGCCAATCAAACGTTGGCATTAAGGGGACTTTGAAAAGTTCATTCTTCTTTGAAAGGGATGGATCATATGAATAAAGAGCTATTAATGGAAAGTGCACGTAAGATGAAGGAAAGGGCCTATGTACCTTATTCCAAATTCCCAGTTGGAGTCGCGTTATTACTAAAAGATGGTACTGTTATTAATGGAGTAAACGTGGAAAATGTTTCATTAGGTGCAACAAATTGTGCTGAGAGAACAGCTATTTTTACTGCAATCGCAAATGGTTACAAAAAGGGTGATTTCCAGGCGATAGCTGTCGCGGGTGATACGGTAGATTTTCTTCCACCTTGTAGTATTTGCAGACAAGTGTTAGCAGAATTCTGTTTACCTGAAATGCCCGTTTATTTAACAAACGAGAAGAAAGATATATTAGAATTGACCTTAAGGGAATTATTGCCTTATGCATTTACAGACTTAGATATGTAATATACTTATTCAATTTATATAAAAAGAGGGCAAGTTTTGATGGATCATTTCTCAAAACTTGCCCTCTTATTTGTTCATTTATTAAGGATTCTAAGAATATGTTTTTCTCTTTTTTAATCCCAATTTTTAGAGTGTTTCTTTATTAAGGTTATCATACTTATGATAGATGGAGAAAGCCACTTGTCCTTATGATAGGCAAGGAATGTTGAAATAGCTGGATGTTCCGGTTCTACTTCCTCCCCATGCAATTTCTGACTTTCTAATTCTTCTTTCACTGAAAAATAAGGTACCAATGAAATTCCTAATCCACTTCTAACACATTGTTTAATGGCTTCTATACTTTGGAAATCTAAACTTTCTTTCACATCCACTTGTTTAAAATTGATATAGTGATCAAAAACAGACTTATAACTGCATGACCTTTCCGTATATAAAACCGTTCTTGGGTTTTCTTGCTTTGGAGGACTTATCAAAACCATTTTTTCTCTTTTCAATTCTTCACAATGAATCTCATGTAAGGACCAACCTTCTTTTTCTAATACCAATGCTAGATCGATGTCGCCATTTTGAAGATGTGATGCCACATTATAATTCTCGATAGATTTTAGTGAAAGGTTAACTTTAGGATAAGATTTTTTATATTCAAGAAGAATAGGTGGAACACGGCCGATCGTCAGCGATTCCGAGATACCAATAATAAGATCGCCTGTTGGATCCTCGTCTATGTTTAACGCCTGAGCATGCAATTCAATGATCTTTACCGCATAAGAAAGAAGTCGATGACCGTAATAAGTCAAAACGACTTTCTTGCCAAGTCGATCAAATAAAGGCTTTCCTACTTCCTCTTCTAATTCTTTTATATGGGTAGTAACGGAGGATTGAGCATAACCGAGATGTTCAGCAGCTTTTTTAAATCCTCCTCTTTCTACAATTGTCTTGAGTGTTATAAGTTGGCGAAGTTCCATCTAATTATCCCTTTCACAGTTCAATATTATCGAACTAATAGTTCATTGATATCTATTTTACTAAACTAAGGCAGTGAATTACAATGATACAGAACATAGATAGAAAATTTCTATTGAATAGGGTCCTTCCAAAAACGAGATACCCTTGAGCGAATAGTGAAGGATGTTAAATAAATACTTTATGGTTGATTAAGAATATACAATGAACTGTTATAAAAGAAGGAGTTTTGACAATGACAAATACAAAAACGTTATTTGAGACTGTTACATTAGGGAATATAACAGTAGATAATCGAGTTGGGGTTGCACCAATGACACGCATCAGTGCAACATCTGAAGGATTAGTAACTGATGAAATGATATCATACTATACATCTTTTGCCCGCGGGGGATTTGGATTTATTATTACTGAAGGGATTTATACAGATGAAAAGTATAGCCCAGGTTATTTATATCAGCCAGGGATTGTTAATGAAAAACAAACAGAAGCGTGGAAGAAATTAGTAGACTCTGTTCATCAAGCAGGCGCGAAAATCTTTGCGCAGATCATGCATACTGGGGCTCTTGTTCATGGGAATCCTTTTACTGAAGAATCAATCGCTCCTTCTGCTGTTCAGCCAAAAGGGGAAAAAAGTGAAGCTTATGAAGGAACTGGCCCTTACCCAATGCCAAGAGAAGCAACGAAAGTAGAAATAACTGAAGTTATAACAGGATTTGTAAATGCTGCTAAACGTGCTCTATTAGCTGGATTTGATGGGATTGAAATTCATGGAGCCAATGGTTATTTACTTGATGAGTTCCTTACTGATTATACAAATCACCGTACAGATGAATACGGTGGTTCTACGAAAAATCGGGTCCTTATATTGGTGGAAGTGTCTAAAGCGATTAGGGAAGCAGTAGGGAAGGACTTTACTATTGGTATTCGGATTTCGCAAGTGAAAGTAAATGATTACACACATAAATGGGCAGGAAAAGAAAAAGATGCTGAAATTATCTTTGGTCAATTAGGGCAAGCAGGTCTTGACTTTATCCATGTTACGGAACACCAAGCATGGAAGCCTGCATTCGATACAAGCGAAGCATCACTTGCCTCTCTTGCAAAAAAATACGGAAGGATTCTTGTAATCGCCAACGGTCATTTAGAGGATCCTAGCATGGCGAGGAAAATCATTGAGAACGGGGAAGCCGATGTGGTTACCTTAGGCAAAGGGGCCTTAGCTAACCATGATTGGGTTAACAAAGTCAAAAATGGAGAGCCTTTAGCAGAGTTTAAGCCAGAAGAAGTATTAACACCGAATGCAAAAATTAAAGAATTTGAAGTTTAAATCATCTCAATCTAATTTTAAGAATCTAAAAAGCACATAATTTCTAGTAAATGTAATCACAGAAATTCGAGGATCCAATACATGCTTATCCCTCACTACACTTCCTCTCCCTGTGATTACATTTAAAACCACCCGTGATAACGGGTGATATTTATTTTTTCAATACCTTCAATAACGGTGGAACCACAGCCGTTGTTACAATTCCAGCAAGGACTGCTTCGGCAAGTCCATTTGTAAAAAACACAGTTAAAACAGCTTTATAAATTGCACTCGTGCTACTGGCATTAATAGCTTGAGCATAGGCATCTTGAAATAAAAAAGAAATAGAACCCATGACTAAAAATGTATGTATAAAAGTTGTAAGTAAGCCAGTTAAAAATAAAGCAGGCTTTTGATTGGACTTTTTCTTTATAATAGCTTTATGAACAGCTTTGAAAATATAGTAAGGTATAAACCCAATTATTACTCTCGGAACAATTGCAATAAATAACGCCCAAATACTTCCCTGACTCGTGCCTAATACAGGAATTGCTGGTGAAAAAGCAAATGATAACAAGGTTGGAGTGATCGTATTTATTGCAATACTAGTGAAACCAAACACAAGCCCTAAGAAAGCACCAATTTTGGGCCCTAAAATAATAGAAGCTATAATTATTGGAATATGAATGATAGTCGCTTTAATTACACCTAAATGTATATACCCAAAAGGTGTTAAAGCACATAATAAAATAATAGATATAAAAATCGCAGTTAAAGTAAATTCTTTTGTTTTCAACTTCTAACTCCTTAGTCATCTAATTTCTTTCATTTTCCTAAAGACTAGCAAAACACCATTTTAATTTAACTAAATTCTATTTATGATTAGTGCAAAAGTAAAGATATTTTCCTTGATGAATATAAAAAAGGGCTCCAGAAAGTGATCAAAACTTACTTTCTGGACAGCCCCCTGCTATTTACACTGGACGAACTGTAATTTCATTTACATTCACATAGTCAGGCTGGGTGACAGCATAGACAACAGCCTTTGCAATATCGGCTGCTTCAAGCTTTTTACGATCATTCGAGGTTCTATTACTGCTCAAGTCTGTATCTACCATCCCTGGTGAAATATTCGTTATCCTTACACCTGTTCTAGCAAGTTCCTTTTCCAATCCCATGGAAATGGCCCGAACAGCGTACTTTGTAGCACTATAGACGGTACTTGTTTTTGTTACCTCAAGACCGGAAACCGAAGCAATATTGATAATATGTCCAGTTGACCGGCTAAGCATCGATGGCAATACAGCATGAATGCCGTAAAGTACACCTTTTATATTAACATCAATCATCTGCTCCCAATCCTCCACCTGCCCGGATCGGATGGTTGCTGTTCGCATTTGCCCAGCATTATTGATAAAAATATCTACATTGTCTAATTCTGCTTGTGCCTTTTCCGCTAGCTGATTAACGTCACTTTTAACTGACATATCCGCCTGGACAGCAATTACTTTCACCTTGCCATTCGTTATTTCTGTAATTTCACTTTTTACTTCGTTTAATTTTTCCAGCCGGCGGGCGGCCAGGACGATATTTGCTCCCTCCATGGCTAATTCCTTAGCAATAGCAGCGCCAATTCCAGAGCTGGCACCAGTGACGATCGCTGTTTTTCCTTGTAGCCTGTTCATGACAGTCTCCCCCTAACTTTTTCCATTAGTATAACATTGAAGCAAAAGGTCTTGCTATTGGAAGTGTTACATTGCTCATTGAAAAATAAAAAGGATGTCCCTATAAGAAAAAGATCCCTTTCCCTATTAAAAAGCAGGACCTACAGGGTTATTTCTTCCAAATGATATTTTCCTGCTTTTCTTTGTTTATTAACAATTTAAAAACATCCGGCCTTGAATAATGCCCTACTGGATCGAAGTCAAATTGACTAGAGGCTATTTGTCTCATATCAAGATCGGCAATAATCATTTCTTCTTTTCCCCAAACAGGTTCAGCAACATAATCACCAAGTGGCCCAACAATGGCACTTCCACCGTTACACATCACATCTGGAGCTGATACAAGGTCATCATAACAAGCTAAATCCTCAGGGTACATGTCCTTCGTTACAAATTGATTGGAGGACAATACAAAGCATCTGCCTTCCATTGCTATATGACGAATAGTCGACTGCCATGATTCTCTAGCGTCAGCAGTTGGGGCAATATAAAGCTGAACACCTTGTGCATACATGGCCGCTCTCGCTAAAGGCATGTAGTTCTCCCAGCAAATCAGAGCTCCAATTTTTCCATGCGGAGTATCAAATACAGGTAATGTACTTCCATCCCCCTCACCCCAAACAATCCGTTCCGCTGCAGTTGGTTTTAATTTTCGATGTTTACCCAAAAGGGAACCATCTGGGCCTATAAAAATAACAGAACAGAAAAGTGTACCACCACTATATTCGCTATCCCGTTCAATCACACCCATAATAAGGTATACTCCCGCTTCACGTGCGGCTTGACCAAGCTGTTCCGTCGCTTCACCAGGAACAGGAATCGAGTTCTCCCAATATCGATACCAGTCTTTCCTTCCATCGTCAGTGCGGCTTCCTATTACAGTGCCAAAGGATAATCCTCTAGGATACGCTGGAATAAATGCCTCTGGAAAAACAACAATTTGGGCGCCCTTTTCTCCTGCTTGTTGTATTAAGCTAACTGCTTTATTTATGGTGGCATCACGGTCCATAATAATGGATGCAGCTTGAATAACCGCAACCCTTACACTTTGATTCAAATTCGCCATATAATACCTCCATTTAGATACCGAATCTTTAATTAGTTTTTTCGGTAGATTGAAAGAATCTATCTAACTATATTCCAAATAACTTTATGGCAGAACTAGTATAATGTGCTTTACAAAGTAACCTACACTTCTATCATAATGAAATAAATATTTTTTAATCATCCACTTTAATACTTCCCCCATCCATTTACTCTTAGAATATAAAAAAAGAGAAATCATGAATGAAATCATGTTTCTCTTTTTTCGAATGGTGCTTGTTATTTATTAATAACAAGAAAATCCTCGTCATTAAGTGTTATCGCATAGATACCGAATTGTTTCTTCGTCTGAAGCAGTCGTTAATACAAAGGCAATCCAACACCTAACCTAAGACATACTGACTTTTGCAGTTGAACTATTTTTGGCTTATTTCAAAAACTTTCCTAATTATTTCATTTAATTCTTTCGTTCGGCTAATGGTAATGTACTCATCATTTTTATTAAAATATGTGATTGCGTTTGTATAATATAATTGTTCTGGTTCATCATTTTTCCTTATTGAATATACATATCCCCCATCAGTTTCTTCCTTTTTTATTATGATGAAGTCTTTACCATTTTTGTTTTCCAAATGAATTAGTTCAAAATCTCCCCATTCACTCTCCACATACATGGCATAATTCGGTTTTGTTTGGAAAAGCGCCATAGAATTAGAGTTTTTTATTTCATTAATCTTGAGCCCCTGTTTGGTTAGAGCAACAATTATATCTTTAGCATGGCTGTATTCATTTGGAATAGATAGGTTATTGGTCGTTTTATTTTCATTTAGCTCCTTCGATACTTGGGACTCCTGTTTTGAACACCCAATAGGAAGGGTTACCATGGATAACAAACAAAATAGTAAACAAGTTCTTCTTAACATGTTAAATCCCACCTTTATGCAAGTATAGTAAATAACATGTTAAATTTCCCCTTTTAGTTTCACTCATAAACATCCTTTGTTAGATACTACCTAGTATTTAACTACTACCATAAGCAGTTTTCTAATTATCCCTTATTAAACTGATCGCCCCTGTTGAAAAAGAAAAAAAGGGGCCGTCCTTTCTCGTAAACTCTCGCACCAATTAGTAATACTTTATATTCCTTACTTCCTACAAAAAATAAATATTCTACCAGAATTCTCACTTACACTTCGTTATTTATCCAAATTTCATTTTTTCTTAAAAAAGCAGGGTTAGCAGAACCATTTTTAGGAATAAAAAAAACCTATATATCAATAATAAAAAGGGTATTTTTTATCTTTGGAAGGAGAAGGTTTATGAAAAAATTATTGTTGATGGGTTTTATTTTGTTATTTCCACTAAACATGATGACTGGAACAATCAGTACCTACGCTGAGACGCAGGTACCATGCATTAGCCAATCTGAAGTAAAGTTTGAAAATCATTTCAGGAGACTTTGGATTGATCATGTATTGTGGACAAGTAATTATATTACAAGTGCAACAACAGCAAGAGCAGAGGATCAAAAACAGGTATTGACTAGGCTTCTGAAAAATCAGGAGGATATTGGTAATGTTATAAAGCCAGTATACGGAGAGCAAGCTGGGAACAAACTTACGGATTTGCTTAAGGAGCATATTATTATTGCAGGAAAGATTGTAGATGCGGCTAAAAGCGGAAATAAAGCCTTGGTGAATCAGCTAAACAAAGAATGGTATAGAAATGCTGATAAAATAGCAGCTTTCCTTAGCGGTGCCAACCCCTATTTGAAAAACGAAGATCTAAAAAATTTACTCTATACGCATCTGAAATTTGTGACAAATGATTTATCTGCAAGTTTAGCAAAAGATTGGAACGCAAGAATCGTTTCAATTGACAATGGAATCACACATATAATCCTAATGGCAGATACTATTTCTGCGGGAGTTGTGAAGCAGTTTCCGGAAAAATTTAAAAAATAATCATAAGAATCTCCAGCATTCTGTTAGAGATTCTTTCATTATGAGGGTATTTACTGTGTCAGCACTTTAAAAAAGGCTGCCGGCCGCGCCTGGAGATAATGAAGTAGATAAGGTAATAAGATTGGTGGGATATAGCAATATTGCAACAACAAGTAGATAGTTAAAGGATTCTTTTAGCGATCTGGCAGATGGAATTATACTCTTCCTAAATTTTAAGGAACTTGAAATATCATTCCTTAATTACAATAACCCTTCCGAATGATTCGGAAAGGCTATAAAAAAGTACTTATTACACCCCTAATAAAACAACCTATCCTTGTGTGTCGTTAATAAAAGCATTATTAATGACTTCCTCTAATTGGCTTCTATTTACCTCGGATCTTTTTATATATCTTTTGACTAGATTTAAATCCTTAATGCCTGCCAGTTTTGAAACAACCTCAAGATCGACATTAGAATCAACGAGCCGTTGACAAAAAGTATGTCTTAACTGATTTGGGGTTACATCATAATTTTTAAGCATGTATTGGATGGTTCTTTCTGTTAATCGTTTGCCTGTTTGCGAGATGAAAATGGCCTCTTTTTTTAATGGGTGAACCACAAAGTATTCATTTAAATGCTCTCTTGCATCCCTTGATAGAGGAATGACACGTTTTTCTTCCTTTTTTTCAACAGTTATCTCATTTTTCTCGAAGTTGACATGCTCCCAGTTTAAATTACATAATTCTGAAATACGAATTCCAGTGTGCAACAGTATATAGACTATAGCCCGATCTCGCAGATCACTATTATGATTTACCTTTTCTATCAATACTTGATACTGCGCCTCGGATAATATTTCAAATTCTTCATTTCTTTCCACAGGCTTTAGTTCAATACCAAAAGTAAGTTCAGGCTGCTTCAGGTACTTCGCAAAAGTACGTATAATACCAACAATTTTATCAATTGTTGCTAGGCTCTTTTGCTGTTGTTCCAGGTGGGAAATATAATCTTGAATATCACTCTTACGCAAATGGTTTAAATCAGAATCGTTCTTTTGAAGCCATTCATGAAACCTTTCAAGTTCTAGACCGTATGTTTTTACAGTATTAGCAGATTTATTTTGCTCGACTAGCCATTTACAAAAATCAAGAATCAGCGGAATAACCTCTCCAGAATAATTAGTCAACTCATGTCCCTCCCAGATATTGTTACTTTCATTATAACTCCAACAAAACGAGAAGTAAACTTCTACGAATTTAACATATAAAAAAAAGCATCCATAATGGATGCTTGTTCATTGCCTAGCGACGTCCTAC
>NZ_JBALPC010000004.1:0-1820 GCF_036965225.1 Bacillus sp. JJ1474
AACTAGTCGAGTAGAAGGGAATCTCTCTACCTCACGGTAGATTGTATTCCTCTCCCCTCACAGAACCGTGCTTGCGCAATTAACGCACACGGCTCCTCCTAGTTATCGTTCACATAATGTAGCTAATCTCTTTTCTTAAGTCATATATGTTAACCTTAATTCTTGCGTAAGGTAATGGGAATTTATTAAGAAAGAGTCTGAATTTATCCCAATTAAATGATTTCCTTTGACTTCTTCTATTGAGCCATTTATACAGTAAGTATCCGATTTTGTCTCTGAATTTGTTTACACTTTGGGTATTATCTGTGATGCAATAATAATTGTAATAACCTATAAGAGAGCGTCTAAATCTATCCATAATGATATGAATATCTTTATTTCTATTAATCTTCAACCATTGCTTAGATTCTTTGAGTTTGCCTTGGACTTTCTTCCTGCTTGACTTCCGTTTCACTCGGAACTTACCTTGTTTGCTTTTCCCACAATAGTGTGTAAAACCTAGGAAATCAAAGATTGCTGGTTTACTGTTTCCCTTTTGTTTTACATCTTTCTCCGCAAACTTTCCAAAGGGAATAATTTTAGTTTTATCCTCGGCTATTTCTAAGTTAAACTTCTTTAATCTCAATTTTAATGATTCGAAGAATTGTTCAGCTTCACTTCTAGATTGAAAACAACAAACAAAATCATCTGCATATCTCACTATAAATGCTTGTCCTTTGCACTGTTTTCTAACCCTTTTCTCAAACCATAGGTCGAGGACGTAATGGAGGTAAACGTTAGCTAATATCGGAGATATTACTCCACCTTGCGGTGTGCCATTTTCTGTCTTGTATTTCTTTCCTTCCTCCATATATCCACCTTTAAGAAACCTACCAATTAATCTTAGGAGGTTAGGGTCAGAGATTCGCAGTTTTAAGAACTCCATCATCCATGTGTGGTCAACATTGTCGAAGAATCCTTTGATATCTACATCTACTATATAATTTACTGACCTCTTTTCAATGTAATAGTTCAGTATTTTCAAAGCATCATGACAGTTACGGTTTGGACGGAATCCAAAGGAACAGTCTAGAAAATCATTCTCATAGATGGTATTTAGTATCTTTGTAATGCCTTTTTGTACAATTTTATCTTCATGTTCTGGTATTCCCAATGGTCTTTTCTTGTCTGAATTGAGCTTTGGAATATACATTCTCCTTACTGGAACAGGACGATAACTTTTGCTTTTAAGCCTATTTACTAAGCCTTCTATGTTTTCTTTTAGATTTTCACTGTATTGTTCTTTAGTTTTACCATTAACCCCAGTTGCCTTTTTATTAGGTAACTCATGATGACATTGAACTAATGATTGCTCATCTAATAAATGTGCAAGAGATGTAAATTTCATTATAGGATCAGATTTTGCTAATTCTGCTATCCTTAGTAGTTTTGTTTCCATTTAATATTCCTACCTCTGCGTGTAGTAAATGTTTCCCTAGTAAGGGTGATAACTGGTAGCTAGCCTTTCCTCCATCGGCATTACCCAACTTCATTGGTACTACGCTGCTATCCGACTCCCTAATCGGCATTTGGTTTCCTTACTTTGTATCGCTTGTACACCATACTCTTCTAAAAAAAAGAAAAGACCGATAGGGTCTCCCGAGTTGCCGTATCATATCAATGTATAACGTGCCAAGGTCTCTGACCCCAGAGAGGTTTCATTCTTCTTGCCATTACGAATAATGAAATGTTGCTTTCTGTCGCAGTTAAAACATCAGCCCTCTCGATTTACTAACATTATGGGGCTCAATCCCTTCAACCATTTGGCTTTCGGCCCATTA
>NZ_JBALPC010000005.1:0-1468 GCF_036965225.1 Bacillus sp. JJ1474
ATATTATGTTACAAACACCTGACTATGGGGAACTAAGTGATGTTTCTTTTGAAGTAAAAGTAATTCTTAATGACAAGATGAACTATGAAAATGTTAAAGGGATCTATAGATACTTAGAAAACGAATTACGCATCAAACATATTGGGGAAAGATTTTCATTCTTGTATTCAGATGAAGAATACGATAAAGCTTCACACTTCGTCTTGTACTCGACTGGAAATTCTGGTGGAGCTTTCTTAAAAGATAAAGGAACTCAATTTAAAAATAATATATTTTGTGACGCATGTGGATTAATACTTCAAAATCAAGTTTCCCCTTTAACTATAGATACATCAAAGATTAAAGACAGATATATGGTAAATGTGGGTGCATTTTGGGTCGTTTCAGAGAAAATGGCAGAACTAATGAATAATTGGGGAATAACAGGATATGAATTAAAACCGGTAATACATAAAGGAACAGTAAAGGGCAAACAACCGGCTTACCAAATTATCCCGACTAACACTCTTCCTTCTTGGAGTAATGAAATGAAACATTATTACTTTGCGACTGAAGAACAAGAGCAGTGTAAGGATTGTGGAATTAGAGGAAGAATAGATGGTCCTTATATCTATATCCAAAAAGATTTAATCGATGCTGCTAAGGATATCTACCTTCCACAAGAATGGACGCATAATGGCAAGTATGTATACCGTAAAACTTTATTTAGTAAGAAATTTCGAGACTTAATAATTGAGAATAAAATTTCAAGGGATATAAGGAAAATGAGTGATTTTAAATATGGTTCTCAGGATTGGGTCTTTAAGCCGATCTTATTGATTTAAATATTTAAATTGAGTTATTCAATTAAAGGGCCATATTGTTGAATAACACTTAATAGTAAACTGGATACTTAAATTAAAATGAATGAAGATTGTTAACGCATGTACTTAATCTATAGGGCAGGATTGCTGAAGATGGATGGAAGTCAAAAAATAGAAGGGAGGCTTTTAATATCTTAAAATATCCACTTACGGTATTATTGATAATAACTCTGGTCGGTTGTAAGCAAAATGGAAATCCGAAGCCTTCTGATTATCTGAAAAGCGATGGTGCAGATATATTTATGCTTGATGGCTACGTTTATTCAAATGTAAAAAATATAGATTGGGTAAAAGATACAGAGTATATATTAGGAAAACAAGTAGGAGAAATTAGAAAACAGACAAATAAATCGTTTGGATTTAATGATTGTGCAGTTAATGTACTACCTGTTGGCACAAAAATTCACGAGACAAACTCTCCAATTGTTGTTGCAGTTGTCAATGGAGAAGAAATTCCATATTTAAAAATGATTGAAGGATAGCTTATATAGGGAAGCCTTCTTCTCTTCATGAAAAGGGCCATTTAATGGAATAAGACTATAAACAAAACTAGATATTTATGTGAGATTGTGAAGAAATCTAAAGGAGCAGTTGTGCGGCCGAGC
>NZ_JBALPC010000006.1:0-2688 GCF_036965225.1 Bacillus sp. JJ1474
GTACTTAAACTAAAGGGCAGAATACTTAAATAAGAAATTTATTTATGGTAAAATTTAACTGATAAGGGGAAGGTATTTTGGAAAATTTGATTTTGACATTTTTTATCTTACTTTTAATATCGCTTAATGTTGTTTTCTTTACATTGTTTAAAAAAAGAAAATTAATTCTTATAGTATCAGGCATCATAATGATGGTACTTGCCCCAATGATTGGTTTTTCAAGTGGTGCATTATTTCTTCATTTTTATGATTGGAGTTCTGGAGGAACAGGCGAAGGTGCAGGCTATGGTGGAGCATTCTTAGGACTTATAACCTTAGCTAATGGGGTCCTCATTCTGGTGATTGGAATTATTAGATGGATTGTAAAACTGTTCTTGTTAGGAGGTCTAAAAAGTGAAAAATAAAACTCGTTTAATTATTACACTAATATGTAGTTTGCTTGTTTTTGCTTTTGGTATGTTTAGAATACTTACTGAATCACTTTCTTCAGCACCTATGTTTGTAGCATGTTTTTTCGCAATTACTGGGTTTATCGGAATTGTTGCAAACGGGGCAATGCTAAGAAAATCACAATCTAATTAGACAATCCAGACGTACGATTCCTAATATGGAATCGCTTTTTTCTTGTTCAACTCCCATGAAAACTTAAAAAGCTCAAAACCCAGAAAAAAGCATAACAAAATTGACCCAGTAAAACGCTTTTTAAAAAAAGGCTGGGCCTTCTGAGTGTTCATTAGACAGGGGAATCCATTTTCATTCTCTGTGGTGAAGCGCTAATTTTTGCGCTTCATGGATGGCTAACGGGTGAGATTGTTCAACAGGGACGGTCGCTTTTTCACTAACATGCAGGTTACTTTAATAAAAGTTAATTTAAAATGACTGAAAATTACAAGTATTTATGTTAAGATTTCAGTGGAGGCGGTACATTTTGCAGAAGGTACTTTTATTGTTTTGTTTTTTTGTAATATTAGTAGGCTGCTCAAACAGATCTGAAACAGAGCCGATACATCCATTGTTCTCAAATGATGAAAGCAAATATTCCCTATTAGTTGTTGACGATACTGGAATATACAATCTTGATAATGAGTGGAAGACGAAAAATGGTATAAAGAATGTCAAAAAAATACATGGAAGAACTTCTTTAGAGGATACAGCCAATTCATATAAATTCTTAGAGTTAGAAGAAACACCAACATTTATTGTATTTGATGTAAAGGATGTTGTATTTAAAACTAATAGTGAAGAGGAATTGATTGAATTTTTATTAGAAAACAATCCAAATTAATTTATAGAAAAAGAATATCTTCTTTCTTGAACTAACGGGTGCGTTAGCACAATAACTAATAATAAATCTTTTTAATTTTTCCATATTCAGCATTCCAGTGCTTTTCTGTAAAAGGAACATCGCATATTTTTATTATAGGGCCAGATTGTTGAACAGCCCCCGTATTGGAAATTGGATAATTGTGTTTGAAACACAATAGATATTGTGAAGGTTTGCACTTCAACTAATGGAGGTTAGTTGAGCAAGGAAAAATCTCCAGGATTGAGGTTGTGATAAATAAGGTTTCCAAAAGGATAAACAAACATATGATAGATATTATTGTTAACAAAGCGAGTGTATTGATAATGGCAATTAGTAAATCTAAATTCGTCTCACTTACCTTTGATGATGGACCATCTCCATACACAAATCAGATTCTTGACATCTTGGGAACCTATAATATTAAAGCAACTTTTTTTGTTGTAGGTAAAGCAGTAATAAAATATCCTGAAATCGTTAAGCGGATAAATAACGAAAAGCATGTTATAGGAAATCATACTTGGAATCATCCAAAAATCACCGATTTATCAGCAAAAGAGTTATCAAGCCAGATCAAAAAAAACAACTTGGAAATAAAAAAAATAATCGGCAAAGAACCGATAATCTTTCGTGCGCCGTATGGTAAGATAGATGATCAATCCCTTAGAATTATTCATGATTCGGGTTTGAAATCAGTATTATGGAATGTAAATAGTCGGGACTGGTCTTTAACAAGTGCAAAAAAGATTGAAAGACGTGTTCTAAAAAAAACAAAGACTGATAGCATCGTATTATTACATGATGGTGATAAATTTGGAAGTGGTCCGAGAGATGCTACTGTCCTCTCTTTGCCAAATATAATTGAGGATTTAATGCAATCAGGTAATAAATTCCTAACTATTCCAGTATTTCATCAAAAGTGTTTTACTATAGAAAAATGGTAATCATTTAAATTTTTCTCCTGAATAGTAACAAATGTGATGAGTGAAACCTCTGATTTTTTCACCCGAATATTAGGTAGTAAGGAAAACTCTATGGAAATTTTCATGTCAAACGAAAATAAACTCTCTCCATTAAGGTATGTGAGACATGTAAATAAAAAGGGGCACTGCTATATTGCAATAAATCACATTCCCTAATCCTCGTACTTTTACTCCTCATTTCTTATTGAACTAATGGGTGCATTTCTTCAAGAAGGAGAAGTGCTCTTTTATAGAAGTTATTGTACTAACGAAGCAGTTGTGCGGCCGAGCATAGGTCGTATCATATAACGGGTGGGATTCCCGTCGAGTAAGAACTAGCCATTCACTCGTAGCGAGTCTTGGAGGGCTAAAGGTAACTTTCGTCTTTAAGCGTAGACAGTTAGGTAATGGGCCGAAAGCCAA
>NZ_JBALPC010000007.1:0-486 GCF_036965225.1 Bacillus sp. JJ1474
CAGAAGAAGCCCAAGGCGAGGAAGCAGCAGAACCTACTGACGAAGCGAAAGACGAAGAAGCCACAGAAACTGAAAATACTAAAACTGACGAAAATGTATCAAATGAAAATGATGGATTATTTGAACAATGGGTAGTCGGAACATACCAATCCATCAGTAGTAACTATCAAAGTCTTATTGAATATTATCAAAAACTCATTGAGAAGCAATTTAATCAAACAGATTCTGAAATAATAGCTGAAGAGGAATCACAAGAAACTGAGGCAGACCCGTTATCGGATGTACCAGTGGATACGGGCATTGAAAATACGACTGAGTCAGAAGAAGCTACAGATACAGCTTTAGAAACAACTGAGGAAACCCCTGTCTCAGATGAAACGATTCCTTCTGAGGATGATGCAACAGATAGCCCGGTTGATTTAGGAACAGATGAAGTTGTAGATAACCAAGACTTAGTAGAAAATACGGAAGAAGATCAAGTAGTAG
>NZ_JBALPC010000007.1:563-10848 GCF_036965225.1 Bacillus sp. JJ1474
ATCCAGCACCTGTTCAAGAAGAACAAGCAGCAACAGATGTTGAACATGATGAAGTAAGTCAAGAAAATGATCAAACAGATGCAACAGAAACTAACAGCTTCAATAAATTCTCTATTATGGATAAATTGGTTGGATACTATAAAGATTTAGTGACTGCATACTCTAGCTTTATGAGTTTTTTCAAATAATGCTGTGCTCTTTTCGGTAATACTTGTTAAGAAAGCGCACTATGAAGCGTCTATGACGAGCGTTATGAAAGATTTCCCTTTTTATGATAGTGTACAAGTTTTAACGGAAACATATTAATTAGATAAGGAAAGAGAGATTGAGGGGGCATTTCCCCTCCTTCAATCTACTTTATTAGTAACGAACGAGAGGCTATAGAGGCCTCTCTTTTTTCAAGTTATCTATGTTTTGGTGGAATAAATACCTGTGAGAAAACCAAGTATTAATCATATGGACATTATAGGACTGAATATCCTACCTTGAAGGCGTATTTAATGAGTATGGGGAAGTTTGGAGGAAAAGGGGGGATATTTATTGATGGATATAGGTCAGTGGAATGGTTACCTTGATGCTATTGATGCTTCTTTAGAGAAAGGGATGGCTGCTAAGGAAGTCGTTTGCTCCATTACGACGGGTTTCCGCATAATTCCTTCGTTACGGAATGCACCAGGGCTGAATCCGTACCATGCGACTGTAGCTGACATCGGCTACGGTTTTGATGCAGTCAGAGGAACGATTAGGCGGTTCCGCAATGGAGAAACGATTTCGCTTGGAAAAGAAATGCTTGTTTTGGATCTAGATACATTGCGCATTAGTGAAAAACAATTAAGCCCTAATTTTGAGCTAGTAGCAAAAAAAGCGACACCTGAAAACTATGAATTAATCGAGCAAAGTCGGTTTTTAAACCAGCAAATAGCACACCATATTAATGAAGCTAACAGGTTCGGCAAGGCTCTTTTGGGGAAGGAATGGAATGTGATTCTGAAACGCGTCCAAAACGTTCAGGCCATTCCGCGTCTTTAGTAGACTACTTAGGAGGAGAAAAGGAATGCCGCATCAAGCTTCTGTTCAGATGAGTGAAGAGGAACAACGGCTTTTATTAGATTGGTGGGAAACAACGGAACGAGGGACAATAGTGGTAAAACGCTTAGTTTCGTTAATGACGGAACTAAGGCTGAATCCTGAATCAAGCCGTGCAGATGGAATGATTTTGCTTTATCGTGCCGCATCTGAGGTTTCTTACGGTTATGCAGGGATGAGGGGCTGTATTCGCCGTGCTTTTACACCTGAATATTCCGAGGTTCTTCGGAATAATATGGTCAGGTGCCATAGCTTTGCACGGAGATTTTCTGTTGATACAAAGGTTCTTCTGGAACGAGTCGCTAAACAAATCAGCGGGGTAAGCGCGATGAAGATTGTAGATAGCATCCGTGACACCCTCCATGAAAATGACGCGATGCTAACAGAAATTGAGAATAAAATGAATCAGTTTTTTGGGAAGGAAACCCTTCAATCATTGCAGGCTAGCCATATGCAATCCATTACGCTGCCTCCTTCTCAATAACCATCAGCATAATGGGGACGTTAAGTTTTCCCTTATTTGTAAATCTAGTCTACATGGGGAACCTGGGACAAGAGGTCATGTCTTTTTGCAATAGGATAGCTTCTTCAGCGTACTATCGTAACTTTAAAAAGCTGAGGTGGGAAAATGAATAAAAAAAGGTTTTGTACGTCATTGAACATAAATAAGTCGGGCTGCACCTCAAGGATGCAGCCTTTTTCTATTCTTCAATAGAACCTTACCTTTGACTTTTTAATATAGGAAGCCCTTGGTCCGGTTCGTATTTTTCTAGTATTTTACTCCTCGTAATTCAGCGTGGCTGAATCGGTTTTGCCAAACGTCAGATAGAATGGCGCTCCTAATATTCCTGAAGGAACAAATACATCAAATGAGCCGCTTTCGACATCGTAGCGCCGTACAGAACCTGTATCAGGTCCGTCTCCCGTAATAGGGACAAACAGTTTTCCTCCCGGCCCGAACAGAATGGCCTGCGCGAAGGCACGGGGCTCTCCAACTACATCAAGGTCAATCTTTTTGATAAACGCGCCAGTTTTACCTTCAAAGACTAGGATTTTGTCGGTGTCATTTTCATCTGCCCGGAAGCTGGTGATGTAGAGGTTACCGTCCGAACCAAACACCAAGCCTTCAGGACGTTGGAGGTTGTTGACGTTATTGCTCGTAATGAATACATCAATTAACTCCATTGTCTCCGGATCGAAGCGCAGCACCCAGCCATTAAGCGGATCAGGAATGTTACGGACGGATACATACAGCAAGCCGTCTGGTCCGATAACTAGACTGCGTGGAAAAAATGGTCCATTGAATCCAGAGTGGTCGAGACTGCCTAGAAATTCCCCTGTAGTGCCATTATAGGATCTTACTTCTCCTGGCTGAAACCCTTCATCAGAGCTAGGGCCCAATAAGTCTGCCACAAACAGGATATTGTTGTTCGTGAGAATGATGCCTCGCGGTGTAAACGAGGCGCCTTCTTGGACAGAAGTGACGAGTTCACTAAGAAAAGCACCAGTCTTTCCATTATACTTCAACACGTTTCCGCTCTCGGGTTGATCTACTTTTGGATTGGAGACAAGGAGATTGCCTAAATGGTTAAAAATAAGACCATTTGGGCCGTTTAAGCCACCGCTTCCTGATGTTACAAAATTGCCATGGAATTCCCCGGTAACTGCGTTGAAACGTTTCACGGTGTTGTCACCTACGTCACCAATATAGAGGAAATCTCTGCGAATGCCCAAAAAAATCCCTCCTTCTAAAAAGTTTTAAGTAGAAAAATAACTTCTACCTACTTTAATTTATTCGAATGAGAGCTTTTCCGTAATGGACAACCTTCTTGATAAAATAACACAATTTCTAAATTATGCATTTTTAAATTCTCTAATAACAATAGTAAATGAAAAACTTTCTATAATAAGTTTCGTAGAACAGTAACAAAGTAACGGCTAACCAAAACCTTTCTCCTTTCAAGAAGCTAGGTTAAGGATTCGGTTTTTGAGTGTACCTGGTTCTTTTTGGTGAGCTTCTCACTTTTTCTCACCTTTTAAATAGTTTAAAATTATCATATAATAGTAATTATATTAATCTATAAATTAATGTGTTATACTTATAAGTGAATGTGATATACTATAAATAAATGTGATACACTGCGATAAGTTTATTATTGATACAGAATCGGTGTGGACTAGGTCGCGCCTTCGCTTGGTATGGCGCTTAAGAAGGAGAGCCTGCATCCTTTCTGCAAATTTTGGGAATAAGGGATGGTTAAAATGAGCAACAGCGAAACTAAAACTGACGTCATCTTAATTGGTGCCGGAATCATGAGTGCGACTTTAGGGACACTTCTGAAAGAATTAGTACCGGAATGGGAAATTTCAGTGTTTGAAAAGCTCGAAAATGCAGGAGAGGAAAGCTCTAACGAATGGAATAATGCGGGAACAGGGCATGCAGCATTGTGCGAGCTTAACTATACAAGCGAAAAACCAGACGGATCTATCGATATTAGCAAGGCTATCAAAATTAATGAACAGTTTCAGCTTTCTATGCAGTTTTGGTCTTATCTTGTAAACAGAAAGCTAATCAATAATCCGCATGACTTTATCATGTCATTGCCCCATATGAGTATGGTACAAGGGGAAGAAAATGTAACTTTTTTGAAGAAACGTTTTGAAGCGCTTTCAAATAATCCATTGTTCAAAGGGATGGAATTTTCTAAAGACCCAGCAAAACTACTGGAATGGATTCCGCTTATTATGGAAGGCCGTACATCGAATGAACCTATTGCAGCAACAAAGATTGACTCTGGAACAGACGTTAACTTTGGTGCTTTAACACGTATGTTGTTTGACCATTTAAAAAATCAAGATATTGAAGTTAAATACAAACATCAAGTTGAAGATATTAAACGGACTAGTGATGGTCTATGGGAATTGAAAATTTGGAATATGGAAACCGGTAACATCGAACGCCATACAGCAAAATTTGTCTTTATCGGAGGCGGCGGCGGCAGTCTGCATTTACTGCAGAAAACGGGCATTCCTGAAAGCAAACATATTGGCGGATTCCCTGTAAGCGGAATTTTTCTGGCATGTAACAATCCAAAAGTTGTCGAACAACATCATGCAAAAGTGTACGGGAAAGCTAAAGTTGGAGCTCCACCGATGTCTGTTCCGCATCTTGATACAAGATATATTGACAATAAGAAATCGTTGCTATTTGGACCATTTGCCGGCTTCTCACCGAAGTTCTTAAAAACGGGATCAAATATGGACTTAATCACATCAGTAAAACCAAATAATGTTTTAACGATGTTGGCGGCAGGCGCAAAAGAAATGTCATTGACGAAATACTTGATCCAGCAAGTGATGTTATCAAAAGAACAGCGTATGGAAGAATTACGAGAGTTTATTCCGACCGCTAAATCTGAGGATTGGGAATTAGTAGTAGCGGGCCAACGTGTGCAAGTGATTAAAGATACGGAAGCTGGCAAAGGAACGCTTCAATTTGGTACTGAAGTGATTAATGCCGCTGATGGCTCGATTGCTGCATTACTAGGAGCTTCTCCAGGTGCTTCTACAGCTGTTCACGTTATGCTTGAGGTCTTAAATAAATGCTTCCCGCAACATGTGAAAGAGTGGGAACCGAAAATTAAAGAAATGATTCCTTCTTATGGCATGTCACTTATGGATAATCCGGAGCTTCTGCACGAAATTCATACTTCAACAGCAGAAACGCTCGGTTTAATCGAAAAAGAACTAGTTCATAGTTAATTTTTTGGACGGATAAAAATATAGAACCTTTGATCTATCTACAGATTGAAGGTTCTTTTTTATACTCATCGTTTTCGCGCTATTCATCACCCTTAGGTTATATGCTGTGTCTCATTCCATATACATATACTACTTTGATCAAAAAGGAGTTTATAAAATTGGGAATGAAGGGCCGCATTACATTTATGACGTGGAATCTTTATGTAGGTGCAGACTTGGGATCTATTTATACTGCGGAGTTTAATGAACTTCCACAACGTGTAACCGAGGTATTTCGTCAATTTCTAGCGACCAAATTTCCCGAACGTGTGAAAGAAATTGCCCGTCAAATTGCATTGAATAAGCCTGATATCATTGGATTGCAAGAAGCGGAACTATGGTTGCTGCAAGTAGTGCCTGTACCGAGTTTACCTATCGTAAAATATAATTTTATTAAATTGCTGTTAAAAGAACTAAGAAAAATAGGATTACATTATGAAGTCGCGGCCACTAATGATAATGCTGCAGCATCACTGCTTTCTAGTGAAGGGAATTCAGTATCTTTGTTGGACAGAAACACCATTTTAGTCCGAAAGCGATCCGGGTTGCAGGTTATTCAATCCATATCAGAGGAATTCCAAAAAAATCTGGAAGTTACCATTGGGGGACAACTCTTTCTGATTGTTAGAGGATGGTCATACATTGATGTTAAAGCAAATGGACGTGTTTTCCGGGTAATCAACACCCATTTGGAACCTCTTTCTGAAGGTGTACAAATAGCGCAAGGGAACGAAATACTGAATGGGCCCGCCAAAACCAATCTTCCGGTTATTGTCCTTGGAGATTTGAATTCGGATGCTGATGGCACTGGTACACCAACTTACGGAAATTTTAGATTAGAAGGATTTGGGGATGTCTGGGAAGGAGCAGGTCAAGGGGACGGTTTTACTTGTTGTCAAGATGCGGATCTGTTAAATGGTCTATCCTTACTTAATAGAAGAATAGACTTTATTTTATTTAAAAACGGCTGGATGCCGATTCGTGCAGAAAGAGTAGGAGGAGACCAAAGCGATAGAACCCCAACTGCCCTCTGGCCTTCTGATCATGCTGGAATGGTTGGAACTTTATTTTTACCGTAATCTTTAGTTTTTCGGAACTTTTCCTAGTTTTAATTTGGAAAAATAAAAGCTGTCGGATACTTGGATCCGCAGCTTTTTGCTATTAAAACGTAAAGCGGGAAACTTGTTCGTCTCCGATCATTAACCCGACTATTTCTTGGAAACCTACTTTTTCGTAAACAAGCTTTGCGTGCTCATTAGTTGGTTCATAAGACAGGGTGATGGTTTGATGGCGATCCTCTTTTATATTCCTAATATCGTCTATTACAAGTTGAATCGCTTTTTTTCCATACCCTTTTCCTTGATGATTTTGATCAATCATTATGCGATAAATCCAATACTCATGGTCGTCTTCGTCAATTCCGTAGAGTGTAAATCCAATCATTTCCTCGTCGTAATAAATTCCTTTTGCGTGGAAGTTTTCAAGGAAATTCATCTGGGCCAATGATACCGCATTAGATGCCACAAACTTTACTTGATCTTCCCGGACACGCAGCGAAATGGCTTTACGCCAATTGTCTTTCGTAATCGTTTCTAAATACAACATATGTCAACTCTCCATTTCATTCATCAAAACTCCCTGAAAAAATAACACCTTCTAAGTTATTCGGTATAAACGGATCATTTCCTCCATTCCTGTTTTTCCATCGTGTATTATCTTTTATGAAAATGGGGGTAAATTGACTATTGCAGAGAGATATGTAAAAGTAAAAAGAGATACTGAAGGAGGAACTAAACCAAAGTGATAAACATAACGATTCCAAAACCAACTGTAACCATTACGAAACAAAAAAATCCTGAGCTCAGCCATATTTATGGGTTTACTGACTTTCATCTTATCCCTAGAGATAAGGGTGGTATTTTTATGTTTTATAATAATAAACAAGAGCTATTATTCGTTGGAAAAGCAAGGAAGTTGAGACCAAGAATTAAAAAGCATTTTGAGGATACTGTATCCCCAATCAAAATGCATAGAGATGAAGTTACAAAAATCGAAGTTTGTGTGATAGAAGATCCTGTACATAGAGAAATTTACGAAACTTATATCATTAATGAACTTAAGTCGAAGTACAATATAGACAAGGTGTTTTTTAGATAAAGCTTATTAAGAGAGAGGCAGTAGGTATAGTCAAATTAGATCATACCTATTGCCCCTTTTTTATTATTTTAAAAGGATGAGAATGGTGGTTAGTAAATATATTTATACGTATTCCTGCTATGAAGAGGAACGTTCATTATGTGATTTAGAAATGCGCACATTACTTGGAAGTGAGCCGCAAATCGGCATTGTGGAAAGCCATATAAAGATGAATCCTAGCCGAAGTCCATTTATAAAGGAAAGAATTTCCATTATGTTGGAGGCGGACAGCCTTGATCATCATCTCGAACAAGTTTCAGCCTTACAAGTAACGGGTGAAACGTTTAAAGTCTTATATGTAAAAAATGGCTCTACTTCAAAGATAGAAAAGGTAGGGTTTGAAAGTCGGCGTACTATTGAGAAGAAAATTGGACTACATATAAATGGAGTGGCTGATCTCCATCACCCAAAGCGATTGTTTGGCGTCATAGTGGTAAACGGCAGATGGGTATTCGGAGATTATGTTGAAGGTGAGCCTGTTTGGTTTCGGCATCAACAGAAGCCGCATAGTTACTCCACGGCGCTTAATACACGTGTAGCAAGAGCCATTGTCAATATTGCCATTCCTGATCCAAATGGAATCAAGGCCATTGACCCTTGCTGCGGAATTGGGACCGTACTAGTGGAGGCTCTATCAATGGGGATTGATATAGTGGGGAGTGACAGGAATCCACTTGTTCTTGGCGGAGCCAGGGAGAATATTGCCCATTTTGGACTTTCTGGAGAAGTGAAATTAGCTGATATCCGTGACATCACGAATCAATATGACGTAGCGATTATTGATTTACCGTATAATTTGTGTTCAGTCATCACTCAAGAAGAGAAGACTGAGATGCTTCAAAGTGCTCGTAGATTTGCTAGAAAGGTCGTAGTTGTAACCGTTGAACCAATCGATGAAATTCTTGTCAACACAGGGTTTGATATGATTGACCTAGCGGTCGTTAAGAAAGGATCATTTACCCGCGAAGTGATTGTATGTAAGTAAATTAATGGGATTTCCTTGTTTTATCTATAATAGAGTAAAAGTAGTAGCTTTAGCGATTCATAAAAAATGAACACTAAGGAGAATATGATGATGAAAGTGGGATTTGTTGGAACAGGGAATATGGCAAGTGCCATCATTAAAGGGATGATTAATAAAGAACATACAAAAGCGAATGATATTTTTGTATACGATGTAGATACTGAAAAGATGAATCAGTTTGTTAGAGAAACTGAAACGAACACATGTGAATCTTGTGAAGAATTAGTAGAATGTGCGGATATATTGGTTTTAGCAGTCAAACCGAATCAATTTGAGGCCGTTTTAACGCCATTGAAAGAATGTATTAAAGCAAAGAATCCACTGATTGTTTCTATTGCGGCAGGTACTTCGATTGAAAAGATCCATAAGCTTACAGAGGCAGGAAGTGAACTCGCGATTATTAGAGTCATGCCGAACGTAAATGCCATGATTGGTGAAGGGGCTGCAGCTGTTTGCGGAAATAAAGCTGCTAGTCAGGAACAAGTGGACTTTGTTCTAGACATGTTTAATGCAATTGGCATGGCAATTGAATTACCTGAACATCACTTCAGTACCTTTACGGCCATTGCTGGTAGCTCACCTGCTTATGCGTATTTATTTATTGATTCCTTGGCCCGTGGTGCTGTGAAAAATGGATTGCCGAAAGATTTAGCCAATAAAATTGCCGCACAAGCTGTTTTAGGAAGCGCAAAGATGATTCTTGAAAGTGATGAGGATCCATGGGTGCACATTAATCGAGTCTGCTCTCCCGGCGGGACAACGGTAGCCGGATTAGTGGCATTAGAGGATCAGGCTTTCATCTCAACCGTGATCAAGGGTGTGGATGCAACGATAAAAAGAGATGAAGAATTAATGAAAAAATAATTGTCGTATTAACACTTTAATTAGCAGTAAACATAGCATGCGCTCAGAGGATTATTATGGCTTTGAGCGTATGAGTGGCCAATAACGGAGCCACAGTCCACTCAAAAATTTAACGGACTCTCCTTCCGCTATTTACTAAAACTCCCCAACATCCAAGTGCTAACGGACATCAGTTCCGTTAATCGATGGAAATCATACGAAATTTCCCCTCTTTAACCCTAATAGCGGAACCACAGTCCGCTCAAAAATTTAACGGACTATCCTTCCGTTATTTACTAAAACTCTCCCTACTTCCAAGTGCTAACGGCCACCAGTTCCGTTAATAGCTACTTCCATAAGAAAAGACTCATAACCAAGAATCCATATCATAAGGTGTGTCTAGTGTAAGAACAGCGGGACAAAAGGGACGATTAACCTGTCCCATAAATACCACGGCAAAAAGTGAAACTTTATTGAAAAGTGCACAGTATAATGTAGTAATGGTTTCCACAAATGACCATTACGGGAGGAGCGGAGCAGATGAGTATGATCACAAGGTTTAAGGATATTATGGCAAGCAATATTCATGCATTGTTGGATAAGGCAGAGAATCCGGAGAAGATGATTGATCAATATTTAAGAAACCTAAATAAGGATTTAGGGAAGGTAAAATCGGAAACGGCCTCGGTAATGGCTGAGGAGCAGCGGTCAAAAAGGGTATTACATGAGTGCCAAGAGGATTTGGAGAAGATGGAACGCTATGCGATAAAAGCACTAGAAGCAGGGAATGAGGGGGATGCGAGAAGGTTTCTAGAGAAGAAGGCAGAATTGACAGCGAGATTATCTGAGTTGCAAACCGCATATCAATTGGCTTTAGAGAACTCTCAGCAAATGAAGCAAATGCATGATAAGCTTGTTGCGGATATTGGCGAGCTGGAATCTCGAAGGAATATGCTGAAGGCGAAATGGTCAGTGGCAAAGACCCAGGAACGAATGAATAAGCTTGGAGCATCAGCTGCCCAATCAGGAGAGTCGATATCTGCATTTGAGCGAATGGAGGAAAAGGTCAATCGCGCACTAGATGAAGCGAATGCCATGGCTGAACTAAATGCGGGCCCGAAGGATGATATTGCTGACCTAGCAGCTAAATATGATGAAAAGGGCAGTGGCAGTGGCAGTGACAGTGACATTGATCGTGAGCTTGCAGCATTAAAAGAGAGGATGAAGAAATAAGGTTGTGGGGCGGGAAACCTGTCTAAAAAATTTGTTCTCATTGCCTGGAAGAGCATCTTTTGCCTTTCGCGGTAAAAGACCCACATGTTCATTGCCCGAAAG
>NZ_JBALPC010000007.1:11058-23614 GCF_036965225.1 Bacillus sp. JJ1474
ACCACATGTTCATTGCCCGTAAGAGCATCTTTGTGCCTTTTCCCAGTAAAAGACCCGCATCTGCATGACCCGAAAGAGCACTATTTAACTTTTCGCAGTAAATGAAAAACATCTTCCTTGTCCATAAGTTCCTCCTTTTTCCTTTTTGAGTATATAGGAGTAGGACAAGGAACCTGAGTATAAAAGAGGTGAGGAGAGCGTGATTTTTCACTATAAATGCCCGAGCTGTGGGAGTGATATGAGCTTTGATGCTGACTCAGGCGAGTTATCCTGTCAGAGATGCGGAAGACAAGAGAGTATCGAAAATTATCCAGAAGAGTTGAGGAGAGCCACGTTTTCAGAGGATGAGACCAATGAATATCAATGTGATAATTGTGGGGCTGTTTTAATTACAACAGCTGAGACCGCTGCTACAAGCTGCAGTTTTTGCGGGGCTGGTGTGGTCATTGCGAATCGGCTGTCAGGTCATCTTGCCCCTACCAAGGTGATTCCTTTTACAATTAGTAAGGAAGAGGCAACGGAGGCTTTTAAAAAATGGTGCAGAAAAGGGCTTCTTACGCCGAAGGGTTTCATGATTGCAGACCGAATTAAGAGTATAACAGGCATGTATGTGCCTTTTTGGTTATTCGATCTGAATAGCAAGGTGCAGGTTAATGCCACTTGCACGAAGGTCAGAACCTATACAAAAGGGGAGTATATTTATACGGAAACGAATTATTATGACGTTTTCCGTGATATAAACCTTGATTACGTCAAAATTCCAGTGGATGCATCGGAAAAAATGCATGATGACTTAATGGATAAATTGGAGCCATACCCGTATGATCAACTAAAGGATTTTAAAACACCTTATTTGGCTGGATTTATTGCGGAAAAATATAACTATACGGATGACGAACTGTTTCCAAGGGCGAAAGATAAAATAAACGACTATATTGAGTCCTATATTCGTTCAACATTTTTGGGCTATCAATCAGTCAATTATAAGAATAAGCAAATTGATACGAGAAATGTAAGCAGCTATTATGTTTTACTGCCTGTGTGGATGGTCAGCTATGATTTCAATCAAGCCGAGCATGTTTTTGCGATGAATGGGCAAACAGGGAAAGTGGTTGGCAAACCGCCAATTAGTTCGGGCAAAGTGGCTATGTGGTTTAGCGGGATTGCAGCCGGAACCTTTATCGCCCTTAAATGTACCTCCTATTTGATGGGAGGTGGCTTTTGGTGAGCGGAAGTTATGTAAACAAACGATGCCTCTTTTTCCTTTTCGCCGTATTCCTGCTACTGTTGCCGTGGGGGCTACCGGCCAAAGCAGATTCGCTTAATCAGACGAAGTATATTTATGATTATGCTCAGCTGCTAACGGATGACGAAGTGGCTGAATTAGAATCTTTAGCTAGGGAGCTGGGAGAGGAAAGAAATACGGCGTTTCTGGTCATTACGGCAAATGGTACGGAAGGGAAGGACATCGTTCCCTATGTAGAGGATTTCTATGATGAGCAGGCTCCAGGCTATGACCAGCCGCATGGAAATACGGCGATATTAACGATTGATATGCAAGAAAGAGATGTGTATTTAGCTGGATTTAAAAAGGCGGAGCAGTATTTGGATAGCGGGCGGCTTGATATGATTCGAAATAAAATTACCCCAGAATTATCGGAAGGTCAATATTATCAAGCCTTTTCTGCGTTTATTTACACGGCCCATCATTACATGGGATATGAGCCAGGTGTGAATCCGGAAAACCTGCTTTTTAAATGGTGGTTTCAATTAGCGGCAGCCTTATTGACAGCCGGCATCATTGTGACGATTATGGGCTATCGCTCTGGCGGCAGGGTCACAGTAAATGCCAGGACCTATATGGATAGTGCCCAATCTGGAGTGCTTAACCAATACGATCATTTTGTGAGAAAAACCGTGACGAAGCATAAGAAGCCATCCTCCAATTCAAGCGGCGGTGGAGGCGGTGGCGGAATCAGCAGAGGAGGTCACTCGCATAGCGGAAGCAGAGGCAAGTTTTAACTAGATGCTCAGATTTTCGAAGGAAATTTATCGAGCCAGCGCAGGTATTATCTGAGCGCAAATACGTCAAGGTGTATTTGATAGAAGGGAGCAAATAATCGATGTCTTTTTTTAGAAACCAATTTGCAAATGTAGTGGAATGGCAAGAATTTAGAGATGATATGATTTTTTATAAATGGAGCAATCGGGAGATTAAAAAGGGGAGCAAATTGATTATTCGCCCTGGTCAGGATGCGATCTTCTTTAATAATGGGAAAATCGAAGGGGTATTTCGTGATGAAGGGGAGTATGATATCGAATCGCAAATTATTCCCTTTTTATCGACATTAAAGGGGTTCAGGTTTGGGTTTAATAGTGGCATGCGTGTCGAAGTGCTGTTTGTGAACACGAAGGAGTTTATTGAAAAGTGGGGAACGAAAAATGCGATTAATATCCCAACGCTAGGACTACCGGGCGGCATGCCGATTCGTGCGAACGGTACATTTCATTTTAAAGTAAATGATTATGTAGCCTTAATTGACCAAATAGCTGGAGTTCGCGAGCAATATGTCGTAGAGGATGTCAAAATACGGATTACTTCGATCCTTGACCAGCTCTTGATGAAATGGATTTCAAGGGAGGGGAAGGACATGTTCAATCTCCAATCTAATTCCTTTGAAATTTCTAAAGGGATTCAAGAGGATTTAGATATGCAGATGATCAAGAGCGGCATCACGATCACAGGATTTAATGTCATGAGCTTCAGCTATCCAAAAGAGATTCAAGATATGATTACGAAGAATGCTTCACATGGAATGGTCGGTAATGTTGATCGGTACCAGCAGATTTCCATTACGGATGGCATGGCTTCAGGAAAAATGAGCGGAGGGGGAGCCGCATCCGATATGGCTGGGATGATGATGGGGATGAATATCGCGGGCAAAATGCTGAATCAAATGAATCAGCAGAGTCAAGGTCAGCCTGCCACCTCTCAAAATGCACAATCACCTTCACAACCG
This sequence comes from Bacillus sp. JJ1474, assembly GCF_036965225.1. Taxonomy (NCBI): domain Bacteria; kingdom Bacillati; phylum Bacillota; class Bacilli; order Caryophanales; family Bacillaceae; genus Bacillus; species Bacillus sp. JJ1474. The sequence goes on from NZ_JBALPC010000007.1 coordinate 14,079, forward strand.
AATGCTGGCGAGCAAAAAAGACCTAATTTCTGCCCTAATTGTGGGACAAAAACAGGTGAAGGCAATTTCTGCTCGAACTGTGGGCATAAACTTGTTTAACGTAGCCGGAGCGTCTTAGCATCAGACATTTTAACAGCCACTTTGGGAAGGGATCCTCCCTGTCCCTTCCCATTTTTAATAGGGTAGAATTGGCAATTAAGAGGCCATTTACTTTTCCACGACTAGCATTTTTAGTAACTCTTTCAATGCAAATGAATGGTAGGCTCCTTTTTTTGTAATAATTCCGAGCTTCCACAAAAGGGTGGAGTTTTCGAGAGGGATAATTTTGACATTCTGATTAGATTGTTTGTTAAATATTGATTTAGGCAAGAGTGTAATTCCAAGATTCGATGAGACAAGTTCGATAATGAGATCCCATTGTGAGCTTTGGTAGGAAATAGCGGGGGTAAACCCTGCTTTTTTGCATGCATCTTTTACATAGTCATGTAAGGTAAAGTCTTCTGAAAAAATGATAAACCTTTCATCCTTTAATTCATGTAAGGATACTGAATTTCTGCCCGCAAGCTTATGATCCTCCTGGATATACAAGACAAATTCATCTTGTATGAAGGGGTAAATATTAAATTTTTCCTCATTGGCTGGCAATACAACAATTCCAAGGTCTATTTCTCCATTTTCAATTAATGATCCAATAAGCTTGGCGCCGTGTTCGATCAATTCAAGCGAGACCTTTGGATATTGCTTGTTAAAATCGCTGGCGATTTTGGGGAAAAATAAGGTCCCAATTAGCGGAGGAATGCCGATTTTAATTTCACCTGAAGTAATCTCCCGTAGTTCATCTAAATGGACATTTAATTCGTTTAAAGTAGCGAGAACCTTTTGGCCGTGTTGAAAAACAATTTTTCCTGCATCGGTGAGGTGCAAATGTCTAGTTGAACGATCAAATAGTGTAACTTGCAGCTCTTCCTCTAATTTTTTGACTGCTTTACTTAAGGAAGGCTGTGTTAAGTAAGAATGGGCAGCCGCTTTCGTAAAGCTTTTATGCACAGCTACTTCAATAAAAGACTTTAAGTCTTGCAGTTCCATAGTTGCCTCCTATTTATTCTGATTGTTCATAATTTATATTCGATTTATTCATTTTACTTATAGAAATGATGGCTGTAAAGTATTAATTATATAGGTGATTTGTGAATTTTCAAAATAGTTAACAGTGAGTTAATTGCCTTTTGGCATTGGTGCAGGCGCGGCTAGAAATCTAGCGAAGATAGGTAAGGTTCGTCTCGGATTAGCCCGGTCAAGGAGCAATAGACATTATTGAAAAACTTAAAGGGGATGTGAAGCAATGAAAACCATTCTTACATCATTTACTGAAGCTGTAAAGGACATTAAAGATGGTGCAACCATAATGGTTGGGGGCTTTGGATTAGTCGGGATTCCAGAGAATTTAATTCTGGCATTAGTGCAAACAGGAGTAAAGGATCTTACAGTTATCTCCAATAACTGCGGCGTTGATGATTGGGGTCTTGGTTTACTTTTGAAAAATAAACAGATCAAAAAGATGGTTGGTTCATATGTCGGGGAGAACAAGGAGTTCGAACGGCAGGTGCTTTCCGGTGAAATTGAGGTAGAGCTTGTCCCACAAGGAACATTGGCTGAACGAATTCGAGCAGGCGGAGCAGGAATACCAGCTTTCTATACTCCGGCCGGGGTGGGAACACCTATTGCAGAAGGAAAAGAGGTCCGCGAGTTTGACGGGAAAGCTTACCTGCTTGAAAGAGGGATGACAGCAGACTTTTCCTTAGTTCGGGCTTCCATCGGGGATAAAATGGGCAATCTCGTGTATAACAAGACGGCCCGAAATTTCAACCCGATGATTGCTGCTGCTGGAAAAGTAACAATAGCTGAGGTGGAGAAATTAGTTGAAGTTGGGGAACTGGATCCCGATCAAATTCACACACCTAGTATTTATGTTCAAGCATTAATTGTTGGGAATCAAGAGAAAAAGATTGAGAGACTAACAGTACAAAAATAGAAGAGAGGAGTGAAGATTATGTCCAAAACATCAACGAGGGAAAAAATTGCGAGACGTGCTGAAAAAGAAATTGAAAGCGGTTTCTACGTGAATTTAGGAATTGGAATTCCAACGATGGTTGCCAATTATATCCCAGAAGGGAAGCAGGTCGTTTTACAATCGGAAAATGGGCTGCTAGGCATTGGGCCTTATCCAACGGAAGATCAGGTCGATCCTGATTTAATCAATGCCGGAAAAGAAACCGTTACGGCCATTAAAGGAGCTTCATACTTCACCAGCGCAGAATCATTTGCGATGATTCGCGGAGGCCATATTGATATTGCCATTCTTGGCGGAATGGAGGTTTCTGTGAAGGGTGACCTTGCCAATTGGATGATCCCTGGGAAAATGATTAAAGGGATGGGCGGTGCAATGGACCTCGTGCATGGTGCCAAAAAAATTATCGTCATAATGGACCATGTGAATAAAGATGGGCAGCCGAAGATATTAAATGAGTGTTCCTTACCGTTAACAGGTATGGGTGTTGTAAACCGTATTATTACGGACCGTGCCGTGATTGATGTAACTGAAAACGGCTTAAAATTAGTTGAAGTGGCAAAGGGCTATACCATTGATGATATTGTCGCCGTAACAGAGCCAAAGCTTGAAATAGCTGATGATGTTAAGCTAGAAGCATTTTAATGAAATGTAAAAAGGTGAAAGGGATAAACCCTTTCACCTTTTAGTTTTTGATCTGCCGGGAATGCCTTGTTTTTTTCCATAAATAGGGCTTCGCGCAACCTGTAGTAAGCAAAATAACGGAAGTACCCCCTATCACTCGTAAGATAAGAAATGAAATCAACATTGAGGTCCTCATTTAAAGCTGCCATATCTTTTTTCCCCCATTCTAATTTTTAGATAAATTAATTATACTGGGTAAAGAAAGGGTTCTTGAGATTAAGGGGGGAGACCATTTGAAAGTAGAATATTTAAATAGCGGGAGAATTGGAGATTTCATTTCTTATTGTAAGAAACATAAAATGGAGATAGATGATTCATATCTATATGATGAAGATTTAGCGAGTTTTGAAGTAAATGATGAAAATCCTACTTACATCATTTCAGATCAAACAGGTAAGATAGTAGCGGCTGCTTCTCTAATCATAGATGAATATCATAGAAGAGGAAAGAAGGCACGATTTAGAATTTTCCATTCGGAAATAGCGGATAGTGAATGTTACAGTTTGCTCATGCAGGCGATTAAAAAACATACAGAAGGATTAGATCAAGTCTTTGTATTTATCCCTTTGGAAAATGAGCCATTAATGAAGAGTATAGCTGGATTAGATTTTACAGTAGAAAGATATTCTTACCTGCTTGTCAGAGGAGATTTAGAGATTCCCCCTTTCGCTTTGCCGAGCAATTATGAAATAAGACCGTTTAGACCAGGCATGGATGAAGAAGTGTGGTGTGAAGTCAGAAATGCGGGGTTTGCTAAACTTCAGGGGAGTGAAACGCCCGTCACACCAGAAATGGTTACGAAAATGATTTCAGCCAGTGATTATATAGAAGATGGAATGAAAATATTGTATCATGGGGAAAAACCTATAGGTGTTGTCAGGGGATCTAAGGATGAGTATGAAGATTCTCCGATTATGAATATTGGACCACTTGCCATCCTGCCAGATTATCAAGGACAAGGTCTTGGCAGAAGTCTTTTAAGAGCGGCGCTGGATTTTGCTAAAAAGAAATCCTATAATAGGACGTTCCTATGCGTCAATGCTGAAAATGAACGGGCAAAAGCTTTATATGTTCAAGAGGGATTTGAACAGGTTCATGCCGTTGCATGTTATAAGTATAATTTGTTATAAATAACATAATACAATTGGGACCATGTTCCATAATAAACTGAAGGGATGATATGTAGATGGTTACACAAGTCGGTCAAATTATGTTATACGTTAATAATCAAGAGGAATCAGTGAAATTTTGGACAGAAAAGGTCGGATTTATCGTAGTTTCTGATCAAGATAATGGCCAGGGATTGAGATGGATTGAAATTGCTCCGTCACAGGGAGCGGAAACAAGTATTGTTCTTCACAATAAGGAGTTAATAGCCAAAATGCAGCCGGAATTAAATCTTGGCACTCCATCGTTAATGTTCTTCACGGAAAACCTGGATCAATTGTATAAAGATCTTTCTGATAAACATGTCACGGTAGGAGAAATTGTAAACATGCCTTCAGGCAGAGTATTTAACTTTGCTGATGATGAGAAAAATTACTTTGCCATCATGGAAAAAAAGTGACCGCTATTGAACTGCACCTCCAATTTTAGATATCGTGTCTAAAATTGGGGGTGCAGTTCTTTCATATATGGTCACTTTTTTTATTAAGAATAGAAACTGACCGCAGTAACTAGAAAAAATCATTGAGCTCAGAATCTGAATAGATCGATATTAGTACAACTGCTTTTCCATCTCCAATATTTTTCACAAAATGTGGGCAGCTGGCATTCCAACTGAAGGAGTCTCCCTCTTCTGCGATGATGGAGTCCTCGCCCTGCTCGGCAAGAACCTTACCCTCCAGTACTAAATGACTTTCCTCCCCTTCATGGGCATTTGCTTCCCCCATCGAAGCTCCAGGGGGAAATTCCACCAGCATCATTCTTAGACCGCCTTTGGATGTCACATGCTCTATTTTCAGATTGTTATAAGTAGAGTACATTCTTTCATTTTTCCTTACTACTCTCATATGCTGCTGTTTTTCTAGTAATAAGTAAGGTAAAGGTACCCCAAGAAAGCCTGCAATAGTTTGCAAAGTGCTTATGGATGGAGATGTATTATTATTTTCCACGTTGCTAATAAATCCTTTAGATAGTCCAGTGCCCTCACACATTTGAGCTATGGTAATTTTTTTTCTATTACGTATGGCACGTATCTTTGATCCAATTTCCAAATGAACCACCCTCTAATGTTTCCTAATAAAAAACATAATTCTATCTTAGCAAAAAAAATATTGACAATCTACTATAGGTATTGTTATCTTATAGACAATTAATATTCATATGGGAATACGAAAGCTTACTTAGTATTATTTTTTTATCTTTTAGTATTCTTATATGAATCTAATTTATCTATTTAGAAACAATAGCGATTTAAAACAAATTGTTGATTAGGTCTGATCAATAGAGGAAAGCTACTAGCAAATAAAAATAAATAGAATGGATGATGAGAAATGAATTCACCGATGGTTTATGAGCTTCGTCGGCCGAAAGAGGTTGCTCCTAATAAAACTTATCCTGCCCTTTTTGTGATGCATGGAATCGGAAGCAACGAGCAAAACATGCTGTCATTGGTAAATGGGTTAGAAGAGGAATTTTTTATTTTTAGTATTCGGGGTCATTTGGAGCATCCGCCTGGATTTGCTTTCTTTACGATTCAAGGCTATGGAAGACCGCATAGAGAGGTGTTTGATCAAGCGATTACTAACCTGACGAGTTTTATTGAGTATGCGTCTGATCAGTATCCTTTAGATTCAAGCCAGCTTTACTTAATGGGCTTTAGCCAGGGAGCAATCCTTTCGATGACACTCGGTTTGACATTAGGGGAGAGAATTAAGGGGATTATTGCCTTAAGCGGATATATTCCCGGATTCGTCAAAGAGGATTATAACGTAAAACCAGTGAATCATATGTCCCTATTTATTTCTCATGGAGAAATGGATCAAGTACTGCCATATGAGTGGGGAGTCGCAAATAAAGAGTATTTTCAAGCATTAGGTGCAAGTGTCACGTTTAAAACGTATCAAGAAGGACATACCGTATCTTTGCAAAACTTTCAGGATTACATGAAGTGGCTGCAGGATTCATTAAAGAAATAACAGATTACTCACAAAGGAGATGATATTATGCTTCCATCATATTTTATTGCTCATGGAGCGCCATTAATAGCCATTGAGACAAATGAGTATACTCAGTTTTTAAATGAATTAGGCAGCACATGGCCAAGACCAAAGGCGATTATTTTATTTTCAGCTCATTGGGAGTCAAGTGCTCAAAAAGTGAGCAATGTCGATCAATATAGCACAATCTATGATTTTGGCGGATTTTCTGAAGAATTGTTTCGCATTCAATATCCGGCAAAGGGAGATCAGGAGATTGCGAAGGAAATTCAAGAGTTATTTGAGAAACAGGGGATCTCTTATGAAGTTGATGCCAAGCGCGGTTTAGATCACGGAGCATGGGTAGTTCTGAGGTTACTGTACCCAAATGCCGACATTCCTGTCATCTCGATGTCCGTTAATCTGCGGCTTTCACCAGAGGAGCAGTATAAGATTGGGAAATCCTTAGCGGAGTTAAGGAAGAAGGATGTTTTAATCATCGGCAGTGGGGGAACGGTTCATAATCTAAGAGCGCTGAATTGGGCAGATAATGGAGAAGTAGATGATTGGGCATTAAATTTTGACGAGTGGCTGGCAAGTCATTTGAAAAATTGGGACCTAGCATCACTTTACAAGTATCAGTCATTAGCACCTGCCGCTAGTTTAGCAGTTCCGCCATATGGCAATGAGCATTTTGTGCCGATCTTCTACGCAATGGGTGCGGCAGATGATCAGAAAACAGCAAAACTATTACACCGCAGCTACCGATATGGAAATCTTAGTCATAGTGTTTGGCAATTTGGCTGAGATATATTTACGAAAAATCAACGGCAGTAAAATGTTTGCACTTGATCAATTGATGTTTAATAGGTCAGAAAATAATAGTCAAAATAGCAAAGCCGCTTAATACTGGATGGCGTTACTTCAAATGGAGGTAATGCCGTCTTTTTTAATAGAAGGAGGAAGCAAGATGCCGATTATTCAAATTACTCTGCTCGAGGGAAGAGAACCAGAAGCAGTTGAACAATGCATTCGCGATGTAGCCCGTACGGTTCATGAATCACTTGGTGCCCCTTTATCGACCATTCGTGTTTACGTAAACGAAGTTCCAAAAAATTATTATGCAGTCGGAGATCAATTAAAAAGCGAGATGTAGAATTGGGATAGGAGGATTCTTTTGATTAATTACAAACAGCTGGCTGAAATGCTAGTAAGTGCTGAAGAAAACAATTATGCAACTTCCTGTATTACCTCTCAACTCCCTGAGTTTAATTTATCTATGGGCTATCTTGTTCAAGACGAGCTAATCCAAATAAAGAAGAATCAGGGAAGTACCTTTTTTGCTTATAAAATGGGTATAACCAGTGAAGCAAAGATGAAGCAAATGAATATAGACCAGCCGATCTATGGGGCAGTGTTTGACTATATGAGAGTACATGACAAGGGGGAAATCTTCATAGAGGAATTCATTCATCCGAAAGTGGAGGCGGAAATTGCCTTTATACTTGGTGAAGATATTGAAGGGCCAGGGGTTACAGGAGCAGAAGTGATGGCCAAAACGAAGGGAATTCAGCCTGCTTTTGAGATCATTGATAGCCGGTATGAAAATTTTAAGTTTAAGCTGCCTGATGTAGTTGCAGATAATACATCTGCCTCTAGGGTTGTTATGGGAAATAAAGTTTTCGATCCTAAACAATTCGATCTTGAAAAGATTGGGGTTACACTATCTATAAATGGGGAAATAAAAGCTAGTGGGACAAGTGCGGACGTTTTAGGCAATCCAGCCAACTCTGTTGCGATGTTAGCCAATATGCTATTTTGCCAAGGAAAGGGCAAAATCCCGAAAGGCTCTATCATCTTCACTGGAGGAATCACAGAGGCGATCTTGTTAACGAAAGGCGATCATGTGACTTCAAAATTTGAGGGAATGAGTGAAATATCACTTTATATTCGTTAATCATGATTAAAGGCAAGGCTTAAGCCAAAATTTATACCCCACTAATAATGGAAAAAAACTAGATGCCGTAAACTGCTTGGCATCTAGTTTTATTTTAATTAGTCTTATTTCGTATAGTTATCAAAATATCCTTGGATAAAGATAATCGGTGTTCCTTTATCTCCGCTGCCTGAAGTTAAATCGGATAGAGAGCCAATCAGGTCAGTTAATTTTCTAGGGGTCGTTCCTTGTGATTCCATAGATCCTACAAGGTCTGATTCTTTATTATTAATAAATTCGGAGATTGCCTTTTTCAGCTCTTCCCCTTTTAAATCAGCAAAGTTGTTATCAGCAAGATACTTCAGCTTTATTTCATTAGGAGTTCCATCAAGACCGGATGTGTAAGCAGGCGATACAACTGGATCCGCAAGCTCCCAAATTTTCCCGACAGGATCCTTAAAGGCGCCGTCTCCATAAACCATCACTTCAACGACTTTTCCAGTCTTTTCTTTAAGCATTTGCTGAATATGATCAACGGTTGGCTGGCAATTGCGCGGGAATAGCTTCACGCTGTCTTCAGTTGCTTTATTAGATCCAAGCAGACCGTAATCTTCATTACAGCCGCTACCATCAATAGAAGCTGATAAGATATTATCAAGACTATAAATTTTTTCGCCGCCATTAGCTTTTAAGATTCTCTTAGTTCTAAATCTTGTATGGATATCACAAGTAAGAACATTCTTTGTATATTCTAAAATGGTTTTCGGGTTATTAGAGAAGATGACTTCACATTCAACACCGTATTCTTTTACTAATGATTTATAGTAATCAATATAATCAACACCGGTAAACGTATGTTTGTTATAGCCAAAAAGGTCACGGAATTGGTCCTCAGTTAAAACATCTGTCCAAGGATTTACACCCTTTTCATCAAGCAAATCGATATCTACTAGATGATTTCCTACTTCATCAGACGGATAGCTGAGCATTAATACAATTTTCTTTGCTGCCCCTTTTGCAATACCGCGAAGACAGATGGCAAAGCGATTGCGGCTTAAGATAGGGAAAATGACCCCAATTGTTTCATCACCAAATTTTGAACGAACATCTTGAGCAATATGATCGACTGTCGCATAGTTTCCTTGTGCACGAGCAACAATGGATTCCGTTACGGTTACAATATCTTTATCTTTAATGCTAAAGCCTTCAACTTCTGCAGCCTTTAGCACACTATCTACAACAATTTCTTCAATATTGTCCCCTTGATTGATGATGGGGCAACGAAGGCCTCTAACAACAGTTCCAACTACTCTTTCCAATATAATCGCTCCCTTATGACTGTTAGGCTTAATTTCCATAATATCCACTTGTACTATACACCTCTTTAATGGTATAAGTAAAATTAATATATCTAATAGTGGATATAAGGAGTGGTTATGTGGTAAGTAAATTAGATTTATATAAGGTTTTTTGTAAAGTTGGAAATTGCAAAAGTTTTTCTAAGGCGGCGAAAGAGCTTTACATGACACAGCCTGCCGTTAGTCAAAGCATCATGCAATTAGAAAAAGAATTGGATACACGCCTTTTTAATCGGACTCCTAAAGGGGTTACCTTCACTGATGAGGGCAAACTATTATTTGAATATACTCATTCAGCTATTAATTTAATAGATGTAGGAGAGGAAAAAATACTAGAATTTAAAAATTTA
>NZ_JBALPC010000007.1:23644-33046 GCF_036965225.1 Bacillus sp. JJ1474
TTAAAAATTTAACTACGGGAGAATTTAAGACTGGTGTTGGGGACACGATCTCCAGATATTTTTTACTTCCATATTTAGAGGTTTTTCACAATAATTATCCCAATATTAAATTTAAGATTGTGAATGGGACGACATTAGAAATCTGCTCTTTGCTCAAATCGGGAGAGGTCGATGTGGCTGTTTGTAATTTCCCGATTGATGACCCTGCGCTAGAGTTAAGGCCATGCCTTGAAGTCCACGATATCTTTGTATGCGGAGAAAAATATAAGGCCCTATTATCTGAAGCCGTGAGTATCCAGAAATTAGTCAAGCTGCCTTTAATTTTTCTAGATAATTCAAATTCCAGAAACTATGTTGAAGATTATTTACTATCCAAAGGTATACAAATATCCCCTGAATTCGAATTAGGCTCACATGATCTACTTTTGGAATTTGCAAAAATTAATCTAGGGATTGCCTGTGTGACGAAGGAATTTTCACTAAGTTATTTAAATAAAGGATTATTGTATGAAATCAAGCTTATTGAGGAAATACCAAAACGCGATATAGGTGTCTGTTTTCTGAAAAGTGTTCCACTTTCGCCAGCATCTACTAAATTTGTGGATATTATTGAAAATAAAAAAGACGGAAAGAAAATACCATATTCTTTAAACACTTCTAATTAATAAGAGGTGTATTTTTTTGGTTGCCGCAAACGAAATAATCCAAATATTCCAAAATCTATTTAATTATTTTGAAAATGGCTACATATGATTAGGAGTAAGGTTTGATTTTCTCATTAAGGAATAAAAAATTTGGAGGGGGATTCATGAGAAAGATTCTTTCAATTATGTCTGTACTTTTACTACTATTTGTAGCTGCATGTTCAAGTGATTCTGCTACAAAAAAGCCAGAGGAAGAAAAACCAAATGAAGAAAAGCCAGAGAAAACGTGGGAACCAGAAAAGGCTATTGAAATCGTTGCACCTGCTGGTCCTGGAGGCGGTTGGGATACAACTGCGCGTATGGCAGCAAAAGTCTTTGAAGAAGAGAAGATTATCGAGCAAAGCTTAGGAGTAGTAAACAAACCTGGAGGTGGAGGAGCAATTGCTTGGGCGTACATTCATAGCAAAAAGGATAGCCCATATAACTTGTTCGTTACTTCGCCGCCTATGCTTTTAGTTCCGCTTAACGGACAATCTGAGTTTGATTTCGAGGATTTCACACCAATTTCTAACCTGATTGCGGATTATGCAGCGATTGCCGTTAAGGCAGATGCAAAATGGAATAATTTAAATGAATTATTTGAGGACATGAAAAAGGATCCATCTAGCATTTCGATTGTTGGAGCATCTTCTCCAGGAAGCATGGACCACATTCAATTCATTAAAGTAGCAAAGGCTGCTGGAGTAGACATTAAGAAAATAAAATATGTATCAGATCAAGATGGTGGTGCACTTACTCAATTGTTAAATGGCAGTGTACAAGTTTTTTCAACAGGTGTAGCTGAAACGGTAGAGCAAGTAAAGGCAGGGAAAATTAAGGTATTAGGTGTGACCTCAGAAGAACGTCTATCTGGTGAAGTGTTAAAAGACTTCCCAACAGTAAAAGAGCAAGGAATTGATGCTACGTTCATTAACTGGAGAGGTTTCTTTGGGCCGCCGGAAATGGATCAAGCCGCACTAGACTACTATGAGAAGAAATTTAAGGAGTTAAGTGATTCTGCAGGCTGGGCGAAAATACGAGAGCAATATGGATGGTCTGAAATGTATATGAACAACAAAGAATATGTTGAATTTTTGACAAAAGAAAAAGTAGCCATGAAAGAGCTATTAGATGAATTAGGCATAGGAAAATAAGGAATGCAATAGGGAGCCAATGGATCAATTCATTGGCTCCTTTCCAAAAGGTGGTGCAAGCGTGTTAAATACATTGAATAAAAAAATATCCGTTTTTTTAGCATTGATATCCATTGGCTATTTAGTGTTAAGCCTTCGTTTACCAGCTTTTCCTTATGTTCCAGTAGACTCCGATGCAGTTCCGATTACACTTGGATTTATTCTTTTGTTTTTATCAATCTTACTTTACTTCAATAAGGATGAACAAAAAGGCGAAGGCAGAAAACTTCCAAAAGGGGAAGGGAAGGTAATTTTAACTGTTCTTAGTTTTGTATTGCTCTATATTTTCTTTCTTGAAATACTAGGGTTTATCATTACAACTGCCTTATTTCTTTTCCTTAATTCTCGATTTCTTGGATACAAAAAATGGCTTTCAAATGTCATTGTATCTCTATCGATCCCTCTTTTTATCTATCTTTTATTTAATTCATTCTTACAAATTAGCTTACCAAAAGGCATTTTACCTTTTTAGGGAGGAGGGTTACATTGGATATTTTTGAAGGAATCATAACTGGCTTTAAAGTAGCGTTAAGCCTGCATGGCCTCTTATTTGTATTTATTGGTGCAGTTATCGGAACACTTATTGGGATGATTCCTGGTTTAGGTCCAATAACAGCTATTGCTGTGATGATCCCGATTACGTATGGAATGGATCCTGCAATGGCCTTATTGTTAATGGCAGGAGTTTATTATGGCGCTGCTTACGGTGGTGCAGCTTCTTCTATCTTACTGAATGCACCTGGAGAATCAATGTCTGTTCCAACTACCTTCGATGGATATCCAATGGCAAAACAGGGGAAAGCGGGTAAGGCATTGGCCATTGCCGCAATCGCTTCCTTTGTAGGAGGTACAGTAAGTGTTGTTCTTTTAACACTTTTTGCACCGGTTCTTGCAAATCTTGCCATATCATTTGGTCCTGCTGAATATTTTGCACTGATGTTAATGGGTTTAATGACTGTATCAAGTTTCTCAGAAGGTTCAACAGTAAAAGCTTTAATATCAGCCACAATTGGGTTTATGATTTCCACGATAGGAATAGATGGACAAACAGGCACTGTGAGATATACCTTTGGCATTACAAATTTATTAGAAGGAATTGACTTTCTAGTTATAGCCCTTGGTTTGTTTGCATTAGCAGAGGTTAGCTCATTAATATTGGAACGGAAAGAAAAAAGTATCTTCAGCAATAAACTAGGAAGCTTACATTTAACAAAACAAGATTACAAGGAAATGGCTGGACCAATGGGCAGGCAATCCGTTTTAGGCTTTTTGATTGGCGTTCTTCCTGGTGCAGGCGGAACCATTGCTTCCTTTCTAGGATACATTTCTGAGAAGAAGTTATCGAAAAAACCAGAGGAGTTTGGAAAAGGTTCGATTGCCGGTTTAGCCGGACCAGAGGCTGCAAATAATGGAGCTTCTAGTGGTGCCTTTGTTCCTTTATTAAGCTTAGGAATCCCAGGTTCAGGAACAACAGCGGTTATGTTAGGGGCATTAATTGTGTTAGGGGTCCAACCGGGCCCATTACTAATGAATGATCACCCCGATGTGTTTTGGGGAGTGATTGCGAGTATGTATATCGGGAATATTATTCTGCTAATATTGAACCTTCCATTAATACCATATATATCGAAAATATTAAAAATACCGCGCCCGCTACTGATTTCACTCGTCATCGTATTTTGTTTAATCGGTGTGTTTGGAATAAGCTATAGTACATTTGATTTATATTTGTTGGTGTTATTTGGAATTATCGGTTTCTTTATGGCAAGCTTGAAATTTCCAGCAGCCCCTATGCTATTAGCCTTTATATTAGGCGGAATGATGGAACAGTCTTTACGTCAATCTTTGACCATATCAAACGGGAGCTTACTGATTTTTGCAGAAAGGCCAATTGCTTGCACATTACTTGTCATTGCATTCCTTTCCTTTATTGTACCGATCTTTAGGAATAGGAAAAAGAAAAAAGTGGCTGATGATTCAATGGACCAACAGCTATAACTCTATATAACACCTAACTAGTATTGATAAGGAAGAAAGGGTGATTAGTTTCATGCAAAAGTTAGAATCAACAAAAGCTCTTCAAGTAGATGAAGTATTAGAAACCATTGCAGAATATGTCTTAAATAAACAAATAACAAGTGAGGCTGCATTTGAAACAGCAAGATATGTACTCATGGATACGTTAGGCTGCGGATTTTTGGCAATGAGATACCCGGAATGCACAAAACATCTTGGCCCAATTGTCCCAGGAACGGTTGTACCAAATGGAAGCAGAGTACCAGGGACACAATTTGAATTAGATCCGGTACAAGCAGCTTTTAATATTGGCTGTGCAATTCGTTGGCTTGATTATAATGACACATGGCTAGCAGCCGAATGGGGACATCCTTCCGATAACTTAGGTGGCATACTTGCTGTTGCTGATTATGTAAGCCGGAAACGGATTTCTGAAGGAAGTGACCCACTCACAATGGACAGTGTACTTGAAGCAATTGTCAAAGCGCATGAAATTCAAGGAGTACTAGCCTTAACAAATAGCTTGAATCGTCAAGGTCTAGATCATGTTCTATTTGTTAAGATTGCAACAACCGCTGTGGTAACCGCTATGCTTGGGGGAACAAAAGAACAAATAATCAATGCCTTATCGAATGCATGGATTGATAATTCTAGCTTGAGAACATACCGTCATTTTCCGAATACAGGCTCACGGAAGTCTTGGGCAGCAGGTGATGCAACAAGCCGCGGTGTTCGGCTGGCGATGATGGCTATGAAAGGTGAAATGGGCTATCGAACAGCATTAACGGCTCCGAATTGGGGATTCCAAGATGTCCTTTTTGCTGGAAAGGAACTTACGTTAAGTAGACCGTTAGACACTTATGTGATTGAAAACATCTTATTTAAGATTTCGTTTCCTGCAGAATTTCATGGTCAAACAGCTGCGGAATGTGCGGTTGAACTTCACCCGCAAATCGTGAATCGTTTAGATGAAATTGATAAAATCGTTATAACGTCACATGAGTCAGCGATAAGAATTATTGATAAAACAGGTCCGCTTCATAATCCTGCAGACAGAGACCATTGTCTGCAATATATAGCGGCAATTGGACTCCTATTTGGAACAATAAATTCAGATCACTATGAAGAAGAAGCTTCACAGGATCCTAGAATTGATCGCCTGCGTGAAAAAATGGAGGTTATTGAAAATAAACAGTACAGTGAGGATTATCTAGATTCAAATAAGCGATCAATCGCCAATGCGATTCAAATATTTTTCAAGGATGGTACTTCAACTGAAAGGATTATCAGGGAATATCCAATTGGGCACCGCTTCCGCAGAGACGAGGGAATACCATTATTATTTAAAAAATTCAGCAGTAATTTAGAAACGCGCTTCCCTCAAAACCAAGTAAGAGAAATCTTTCAATTATGTACAGACCACAATGAATTATGTAAAACAAACGTCAATGATTTCATGGCGAAATTAGTAATCTAGGGGGGAATCCATATGCCTTGGATTGTTGATAAAGAACTAAGTCAAGAAGAGTTGGCCAAACTGTTTCGTGAAAAAATGTTACATTCTACTATTTTACAGATACCGGGAGTGCATGATGGAATGACCGCTCTTGTTGCGAAAAAAACTGGCTTCGAGGCACTGTATTTATCAGGTGCAGCCTATACAGCTAGTCGCGGTCTTCCAGATTTAGGTATTGTTACTTCAGAAGAAATGGCTGCACGTGCTAAGGACCTCATTCGTGCTGCAAATTTACCGGTACTCGTAGATATCGACACAGGCTTTGGCGGGATTCTCAATACAGCAAGAACAGCAAGAGAAATGGTGGAGGCAAAGGTGGCTGCCGTTCAAATAGAAGATCAGGAGCTGCCAAAGAAATGCGGTCATCTTAATGGAAAAAAGTTAATTAGTGTTGAAGACATGATGCAAAAAATCAAGGTTATTAAAGAAGTAGCTCCTTCATTACTTGTTGTTGCAAGAACGGACGCAGTTGCTGTTGAAGGAATCGATCAGGCAATTGAACGGGCAAATAAGTATGTAGAAGCTGGAGCGGATGCTATTTTTCCAGAAGCACTCACGAATGAAGAGGAGTTTCTGCAGGTGAAGAATGGAATAAAGGCGCCGCTGTTAGCCAACATGACAGAATTCGGAAAAACGCCTTATTTTCATGCTAACGAATTTGAATCATTTGGTTACAGCATGGTTATTTACCCAGTTACATCACTTCGAACTGCTGCAAAAGCAATAGAAGATGTTTTTACTGAAATTCGCAGCAATGGTACACAAAAGAATTACCTAAATAAAATGCAAACAAGAAAAGAACTTTATGAAACAATCAGTTACTATGAATTCGAAAAACTAGACTCGAAAATTGCAAAAACTATATTAACGGAAACATGAATGAGGGACATTTGGACGGGAACTATGTCCCAATTCAAACGAAGGCGGGACAATAAACCTGACCTCTTGTCCCTTTGAAAGTGGGTAAGTCATATTGGTTGATTTACGGAGTGATACGTTAACAAAGCCTACTGGGGCAATGAGAAGGGCAATGTATGAAGCGATAGTAGGCGATGACGGAAGAAGCAATCAAGACGGAAAAGGAGAAGACCCGACCGTCAATACCCTTGAAGACTTAGCAGCAAACATAACAGGGAAAGAAGACGCCATGTTTTGTAACAGTGGCTCAATCGGAAACATAATCGCTATGATGACTCACTGTATCAGAGGGGATATTGTAGCAATAGAGGAGAACAGCCATATATACAAAAGTGAAAGATCACCTTTCATGAAGAACTACTTTGGTTTACAACCAGTCTCTTATGAAACAGATGAGTTTGGGATTCCAAAAATAGAAAACCTCAAATCTATTTTTTTACAAGGAGAGACAAAGCTTTTATGCTTGGAGAATTCAAACAATTTCAAAGGCGGTACGTGTATGTCTGCTCAGGAGACAGAAGTGATCTGTAAACTGGCAAAAGAATGCAAGATTCCTGTTCATTTAGATGGAGCGAGAATATTTAATGCAGCTGCCTATTATAATCTATCAGTTAAAGAGCTAGTAGCCCCGGTTGATTCCATTATGTTTTGTGTTTCCAAAGGATTAAGCGCGCCGATCGGTTCCCTGCTTTGTGGAAGTAAAGAATTTATACAGCAGGCAAGAACAACGAGAAAGCTGCTTGGAGGAGGCATGCGTCAATCTGGTATTGTTGCAGCCGCAGGAATTCTTGGGATAACGGAGGAATCCCAAAGGTTAAAAGAGGATCATGAACATGCCTATTTACTCGCAAGCAAAATTGCGGAGAATAAAAATATTAAATTAAACCTCGGAATGGTTCAAACGAATATTGTAGTCGTTGATGTTTCGCCTAGTGGATATTCAGCAGGAAAATTTGAATCGGATCTTATGGAGCGTGGGTTAAAGGTTAAAAGCATGTCAGACAAATATGTTAGAATGACAACATACCGCGGTATAAGTAAAGATGATATAGAAAAAGCGGCAGAGATTTTTAATGGGTACTGTAATGAATTGTAAGGGACAATGGGACAGGAACCGTGTCCAATTAAGGAACGCGAGGACAAACTACTTCCAATCAATAACGAAGGCGGGACCATGAACCTGTCCCTCTGACCCACATAATTAGTGGTTGAATGTTTCAGAAGAATCTGATAAGATAGTATCAATTTCAAAGGCTATGTGTAACTGGCGAAAACGGATAACCGTGGGGGAGCACATAGTATCGATTAGCCGTTCGCCTGGGCAGAGGTAAGGGAGTTTATTCCCTTACCTCTTTGTGTATATACAGGAGGGATGGCTCAGAAAATTAATGGTTGATAAAGCTTTTAATTTCTATTATTGTAGAGATACAGATTTTTCCCAATATTTGAACGTTTTTAAAAAGTGAATAGGAAGAAAGCTATGATTGTTATGGGTCACACTATAGCAGGAGCAGCTTCTGGAGAGACTGCAGGTTGACTGCAGCGCCGAAGGGTTCAAAATCTCAGGCAAAAGGACAGAAGAATAACGAATGTATTGTGGTATTTGTTATTTTTTGATGTCTGAAGAGATTGGAGAACACCAGTCTCTTTTTTATTTTATTAGATTCCAAGGTTATAAATATACGATAAAGAGGAGAAGTGAAGATGAGCACAACAGTGGTAAATAAAGCAAAGACAATCAAAACATTAAATAACATCGCAGAAAGCGGACTAAAAGTTTTTAATAATCATTATACAATTGACAATGATAGTGAGAACCCTGATGCAATTGTTGTTCGCAGCTTTAATATGCATTCAATGGAATTCGGCAAACAATTAAAGGCTATTTCGCGAGCAGGAGCGGGCGTGAATAACATTCCGGTCGATAAGTGCACGGAGCAAGGGATTGTTGTATTTAATACCCCAGGTGCTAATGCCAACGCGGTGAAAGAATTGGTGCTGACTTCATTAATGGCTGCATCTCGTAACCTTTTTGCCGGAGTGAGCTGGGTTAAGACGTTAGCGGGCGAGGGAGAACAAATTCCAAAGCTTGTGGAAGCGGGCAAGAAGCAATTTGTTGGGAAGGAAATTAAGGGGAAAACTCTAGGCGTCATTGGGTTGGGAGCGATCGGCGCACTTGTGGCGAATGATGCGATTGAGTTAGACATGGATGTCATTGGGTTTGACCCATTTATCTCTGTTGATATTGCCTGGAAGTTATCCCGCAAAGTACAGCGGGCGATGACAATTGAACAGCTTTTTGCTGAATCTGATTATATTACCGTCCATGTTCCATTAACGGAAGATACAAGAGAAATGTTCAACGAAGCGACCTTTAGCTTAATGAAGGACGATGTCTATATTTTGAACTTTTCTCGAGGTGAATTAGTGAATGAAAAGGATATGCCAGCTGCCCTTGAAAGCGGAAAAGTAGGAAAGTATATGACAGATTTCCCAAATGAAAATGTAATGAAAATGAAGAACGTGATTCCAACCCCTCATCTTGGTGCTTCTACAGTTGAATCCGAGGAGAATTGCGCGATTATGGCAGCCCGCCAGCTAAAGGAGTTTCTAGAGACAGGGAATGTTAGAAACTCAGTGAATTTCCCCAATGCTGCTCTTCCTTATACCGGAAAACAGCGTGTGACGGCTTTCCATCAAAACATTCCAAACATGGTCGGAAAGATTACATCTGCTATATCAAACTATCATTTAAACATCGCCGACATGGTGAATAGAAGCCGTGGCGATTATGCTTATACCATTATTGATATTGATAATAATGTAGATAATGAAATTATGTTGAGTTTGGAAGAGATCATTAGCCAGATCGATGGAATTGTGACCGTTCGGATGATTTAATTGACAAAGACTAGCCCTCTTAAGGTGGGGGCTGGTCTTTTTTTGCCAGAAAGAGTTCATGAAGCTCGTTTTAGCAGGTTAAGATGGAAAACGGAAATCCATGAAGGGTTCATGAGGCTTGTTTTAGCAGGTTAAGATGACGGAAGCCATGAAGGGTTCATGAGGCTTGTTTTAG
>NZ_JBALPC010000007.1:33211-41896 GCF_036965225.1 Bacillus sp. JJ1474
GGAAGCCATGAAGGGTTCATGAGACTTGTTTTAGTAGTTTAAGATGGAAAACGGAAGTCATGAAGGGTTCATGAATCTCGTTTATGCAGGTTAAGTTGGAAAACAATAGCCATGAAAGTTCATGGTATTTAAGGCCGGTGATAATAACATACTAAGACAAGCATTTATGAAGTTTAGTGGAAACTTTATTGATTATCCAATATACTTGTAGGCGATGAAACCAAGAGAGTATTTAGACTAATAATGAAGGGGGAAATTGCCAGTGTCGAAATTGCCTAATTGTCCAAAATGTAATTCAGAATATACATATGAAGATGGAAATCTGTTTATTTGTCCGGAATGTGCCCATGAATGGAATCTGGAATCGGAGGCACAAAATGATGACGTAAAGGTTTATAAAGATGCAAATGGAAATATCCTAAACGATGGGGATACGGTTACGGTCATTAAAGACCTTAAGGTGAAAGGGAGTTCATCTGTTATCAAGGTTGGAACGAAGGTTAAAGGAATCCGTCTTGTGGATGGCGACCATGATATTGATTGCAAAATTGAAGGCTTTGGAGCCATGAAATTAAAATCTGAATTTGTTAAAAAGGTATAAGAAAGACAAGATATTAACATGCTTGTATGTAAGATGTCCTTACCTAAGGGCTCTGAATCGTTGAAGAAAGATAAAAGCTGTTCTGCCTAAAATGAGGCAGAAACAGCTTTTTCTTTTGCAACAAGCTGGATTTATGTGCATAGATTATGGATAAAACCAACTATGCAAAGGGGAATACTCGACATGATTCACCCACATACGGAATTACGCTTTATTAATGATCAGATAGGTTTTGGGGTATTTGCAACTGAATTCATTCCAAAGGGTACAATTACGTGGGCTTTGGATGAGCTGGATCAAATACTGGAGCCAAACGATGTTGAAAATCTAGATCAATACAGAAGGGAGCTCCTAAAGAAATACTCCTATCGTAATCAAGAAGGAAAATATATTCTTTGTTGGGATTTAGGCAGATATGTGAACCATAGTTTTCATGCTAATTGTTTAGGAACAGCTTATGAATTTGAAGTGGCAGTCCGGGACATTCATCCTGGGGAGCAATTAACGGATGATTATGGAACTTTAAATATAGATGAACCCTTTGAGTGTATACCAGAGGATGGAACAGAAAGAAAGGAAGTTTACCCTGATGATCTTCTTTATTTCTCAGAGGAATGGGATCAAAAAGTAATTGAAGCTTTACGAAACCTGCATGAGGTTAATCAGCCACTCATTCATCTCATTCAACCACAATTTATGGAAAAAGTAAAAATTGCATCGTCAGAGCAAATTCTATTGGATTCAATCCAATGCATCTATTATGACCGAAATAAACATAGGTAATGGATTATTAATGATGAAAGCTAAAAAGAGCAGGAGGTAAATTCCTTGCTCTTTCAGCATGTATATTTTTAATAGCAAAAAAAAGCTGTTATTCTACCTTAACCTTAACTTTATCAACCGCATTGTACCCATAGCCTTTTCTATTCCAGAAAGGTATCGATGGCTGAACTCGGTGGTAAGAATCGGTTGCTTTTGAAATAATCACGTATTCACCTTTCTCAGCTGCCTTCCACTGGTATGACCACGCCACCCAGCCATAACCAACAGGATCCCGATTTTCCATTTTCACATTTGTCCACGTTTGCCCATCATCCAAACTAATCTCAACTTTTGAAACAGTGCCTTCACCCGTCCAAGCTATTCCTTTTATTAAATGCTTACCTGTATTTAAAATTTTCATATCCAAAGGCTGCTGAATCGTTGAATTGACATGAAGCGTTGTGACCGGAAAAGCATCCTTGTCATTTTCCTTATGAGGATAATACACATAGTCTATCGATTGGAAAGGACCGGAAAAATGAGAATCAATAATCGATATTTGCTTTATCCATTTGACAGAAGCCATGCCGTACCATTGAGGCACAATTAATCGCAATGGGTAACCATGCTTAAACGGAATGGGCTGATGATTATATTCATAGGCAATTAAAGTATCAGGGTGCAGTGCTTTTTCGAGAGGCAGGCTTCGTGTATACGTATGAATCTGATCGGAATCGGTTCTTTTTCCATAATCGTAGCCTTCTATGACTACTTCCTTAGCCCCTTCTCTAATGCCAGTCTGTTTAAGCAAGACACGCAAAGGAACCCCCTTCCAATAACCTTGGCTTATTCCTCCCTTTTCCCATTGTTCCCCAAATACTTTAGGTTCGAAAAGGCTTCGCTTGTCTCCTGCACATTCGAGTGCAATCTTTACTGTTTTTGCTGGAAGCTGCAGAATGTTTTGCATAGAAAGCAGTGAGGGAGTTGATACGAGTCCATTAATAGGGAGCCAATAGCTTGAATAAGATAATGTCGGATAAGAAAAGTGGTTCCGTCTATAAAAAAATTTGGCTGGCACGATGTCATTTTTAATGAAATGAATCGGTGATTCCTGATTTTCAGGAACTAAGCTATGTGTTTTTAAAAAGGGCTTTACAACAGGATATGGCTGATTTTGCATAATTCCCTCCTGGTAAGAATGGTGATTAATAATGATTATGTTGAATTCATCCTAAGTAGGCATAGTTAACGTGAATAGAAAACTCAATTTATGCTTATTTTTCAAACAGGCTGTAATGGATATAACATCTATCTTTGAAATAAACTTTGATTTATTAGAAGGATCCGCGGGTTTATAAAAAATATGAAGCATACACCCTCCAACATCAGGGATGTATGCTTCTCTATACATCTATTTAACTTTTCTAATTTCAATTTGGAATTCTTTAAGTCTCTGGTACAGGGTTGTACGGGAGATGCTAAGGTGTTTGGCTGTTCTTGTGATATTTCCCTTGTGTTTCATTAATGTTTGAATGTAAAATTGGCGTTCGTGTTCATAGTTTTTTTCCTTTATATCCGTAATGCTCTTTATATTATGGAGGGTATAAGTGTCTTCCTGCTTAAATGCTTGGACATTTTCAGCTATTTCTTGAGGAAGATGCTCTTGTTCAATAATGGATGAGTTCCCTGCTAAGTAATAGGCCCTTTCAATAACGTTGCAAAGCTCTCGTACATTTCCGGGCCAATTGTATTTTTTCATTAGCATCATGGCTTCATTTGAAAATTCCTTCTTATTACCAGTTAGGGCATTGAAATCTTCTAAATAATGATAACTGAAATGGGCGATATCTTCAGGCCTTTTGCGAAGAGGTATTAATTCGATAGTAAAAACATTTAGCCGGTAATACAGGTCACTACGAAATGAGCCATTGAAGGCAATTTCCTGAAAAAGATCCTTATTCGTTGCGGCAATTATTCGAACGTCTAATGGAATAGGCTTGTGACCGCCAACGCGAACGACTTCTTTTTCTTGCAAAACCCTTAATAAGGCTGTTTGCAGCTCAAGAGGCATTTCACCAATTTCATCAAGAAAAAGAGTCCCGCCATTAGCAACCTCAAATTTGCCTGGGCTGCCGCCCTTTTTGGCACCTGTAAAAGCCCCTTCTACATACCCAAACAGTTCAGAATTAATCAGTTCTTTTGAAATTGCACCGCAATTTATCGCTACAAATGGCTTATTCCTCCGTGCACTTTCATTATGGATAGCACGGGCAAACATCTCTTTGCCAGTCCCGCTTTCCCCTAGTAAAAGAGTATTAGCTTGTATTTTCGAAGCAGAGCGTGCCAATTCAATTGTTTTTAAAAATAAATCACTAGAGCCGACTAGATCATAGGTGGTTAAGTTCTTTCTTTCATTAAAGGAAAACCGATACGGATGGCGAGGAAGGGATTTAAAATGAATAAAAATCAACGAATTTTTCTTTTGTACTTTAATCTCGTAGCTTTCTTCGCTATCCTTACGCCTTAAAATACTCTCCTCGCCCTTTTCTCTATCCGCCCTATTCAAAGAAATCTCCTGTAAAACAGTTTGTACTAGGCTTTGTTTATTTCTCCATAGTTCTGCTGCCTTATTGTTTTGAAAATGAATTTGCCCTTCCTTTATGATAAACAAGCCTCCCGGCTGCTGGTCTGTAATTTCACCAAGGGCGTTATTTAGAATATACTGTTTCTCTTGACTTTCAACTAGCTTAGAACTTAGATGGATGATACACCTAATGCTTTCCAGCAGCTGTTCAGTTGATTCAGATGAAGTCTTTGGCATATAAACGCCCAATACACCTTTAAGTTCATCAAATGATCCAATAATAGTGAACCCTGCAACAACATATGTATTGTTTGATTTCATATCCCTTTCATTTGTAACTTCATATGCGGAAGTTTTCACTCTGAAAGCAGCAGCAATTCCACTGTTTTTCAATAGAGTGCTATTTACCGTATCTCCCGGTCGCAAATTTAATAGTGGGGAGGTTGCTGCGGGAAAGCCACCATTAATGATTTCTATCAGCACACCTTCCTCATTAAAATAGGCAAACGGGAAGGGCAGCTTTGAAAGATTCTTTTTGAGTTCAGAAAGAAGGGGCTCGCATTGATTATTTTTAGTCTGGAATTGTTCATTCTTTTTGACAGGGATAATGTCCTTACGGTGTGATGGCAGGGCATCTTCCATTAAGGGAATCGGTTTAATTGGATTATCTGACTCCCATAAAATATGAAATTGACCGGATTCAGTAACCTTTCCAATCCGAGAATTTAGCCATACATGCTGATTGATCGGATCAACCATAATTTTCCCTTGTGGGGCTTCAATGGATAGACCAGACAAGGCACGTCGAATGGCATCAGCTGAGAAGGTATCTACTCTTTTGAGTGCTTCTGAAAGCAGGATCATGCTATTATAGGCACTTTCCATAACAGAACTAATAATATCAGTCCCATAAATTCGCTGGAATTCCATTATGAATTTTCTATTTTCGGCACGATCAATAGTGCTGAAATATGAAAAACTGGAATAAAGTTCAGTTTTTCCTTTAGGATCAATCGCTTTAATTTCGGTTTCTGCTGTCACATTACTAGCAATGGCCTGCTGAAACCCGAGTTTTTCATGCTGCTGGTAATAGCTAATAGTACTGTCGCCAACCAAGGTCGAAAAGATAATATCTGGATTCATCTGTCGGATTTCACTGAAATGCTTATCAAAAACTTGGTTTCCTAGTGCAACGTATTGTTCTCCAAACACAGATCCTCCGTGATATTCAACTAGCTGGCGTACGAATCGGTTTATCTCCCTAGGATAAATATAGTCTGAGCCTAGAAGGTAAAAGGTCTTTCCGACATGGCGGATGAGCCAAGGGATGAATTCCAGCAGCTGTTGATTAGGAGTTGAATTGGAATAAAAGATGTTGGGATGCATTTCTCCGCCTTCATTTATGGTCGGATAGAATAATAAATTATTATGCATTTCCAAAACGGGAATAACACTTTTCCTGCATGCAGCGGTGTAGCAGCCAACAATGGCCGTTACTTGATCGGTAACGATAAGCTTTTCAGCCTTCTGGCGAGTTATATCAGGATCGGAAGCTGCATCCTCAACGATCGGGATAAGTGTTTTTCCATTAATACCGCCGCTTTCATTAATATGTTTAATCGCTAATAAGCATGCTTGATACTGTCCCCGTTCGGTAATACTGGTTGTCCCTGTTAATGAAAAGAGAATTCCCACTTTCAACTCCTGTTTTTCCATTGATATTGGCTCCTTTCTTTTATAAAATTGTTCATTTTTTGTTCAGTACACTAATTTGACAGTTGAACATCCTCTTTACAGATTTGAGTGTACAAATGCTTAACATTTTGTTTGTGAGAAAATTTTTTAAATGAAAAATGTAATTTTTATAAAAGGAAGAAAAGTTGACTATCAAAAGGTTAACAACATCAATGTATTATATTCTTCATTTCATTAAAAAAACCTTTAAGTCTTTTATCTATGAAACTTGGTATGGATTTTGCATTACAAATAGTGAAGGGTGCAAAACAAAGAAAGGAAGTGACTGATTGTTTGGGTTTATTACAAATGTCACCCAAAATTCAAAGTTAATTGACTGACTATTCTAAAATTTATTCAGCTACTTTGGTAGGTCAGAAACATTACATGTTGAAAATTAAGGAGGGTTTATTTTGAATGCACAAGCAAAGAAAGCTTATTTAAGTACAGATAAATACATCCTTGAGAATAACATTAAGCCCCTTATTACAGAGGAGTTAATTGAAGAGCATAGAAAGCAGCCTGTTGGCAGACATAGCTATAATCTGAGCATGGTTCTCAATTTCCTAAGAAGAAATCACGAAATTATCGAAGGAAAAGATCTTATTGTTTGTACAAAGCCACATCAAGAATGGTGTTTAGGGGAGCATCCAGGGAAGCGCGGAGTTCCTTATAAAGTTTTTGAAGATCAATGCTTTGACACACGTGAGAAGGCGGAGCATGCATTATTCCTTAAAAGACTCAAAAAACATGGATTAGTAGATTAATAACTACCAAAAAGGGAGAGGATTCTATTGGCAATTAACGGTTATACAGATCGATTAAGTGTTCAGCCTGGTCAAAATATTAAATTTATGGTAAACAGTGACCAAAAAAAATATAAAACAGAAATTGTCCATCTTGTCCATGGAGATTCCAACCCTGAAGGGCCAGGACTAAAGATTTATAGTGTAGATGCAGATGTGAATAAGGAGTATGATGGCAGAAAGCAGGCCATACATATGGGGTCCTATATCAAATTCGATTCTCAGTCTCATTTTGAAAGCGTTAGCAGTTTTTCGTTGCAAGCAATGATTTTTCCAACAACACCTGATTTAGGCGTGCAAGGAATTCTAACAAAATGGTCCCCTGATCAAAATTCAGGCTATGGCCTTTTTATTGACGAAAAAGGCTGTCTGGCTTTATGGATTGGCGATCAAAACGGGAAAGTTGAGAAGGTTAGCACAAACAAGCCACTTATACAAGGCACATGGTTTTTTGTTGGGGGATCCTTTGATGCAGAAACGGGAAAAATAACTGTTTTCCAAGAAGCTGTTATTACGAAAACAAATGGGAGATTTTCACTTCCATTCGGCATTGATGATATGAATGCTAGTAATGAAGTAGAGACTGTAGTGAAGCCCCATACTTCCAATGATGCTGAATTCATTATCGCTAGTATTTTCCAAAAGGCAGACGGTAAACAAAAGGTTATTTGGCGATTCAATGGAAAAATTGACCGTCCGCGTATAGCGAATGCAGCTTTAACGAAAGAAGAAATGTCTGCATGGATTGAAAATCCTTCTGGAAATCGCGTTGTAGCTGCATGGGACTTTGCAGAGGGGATTACGAAGAAGGGCATCAAGGAGCTTGAAAAGATATATGATAAGGGGCCAAATCAAATCCATGGTGAAGCAGTTAATCACCCTACTCGCGCGATGACTGGATATAACTGGACATCTGAGGAGCAAAACTTTACCCATGCTCCAGAACAATATGGAGCTATTCAATTCCATGATGATGATATGACTGATGCGAAATGGGATGTTGACTTTGAATGGACAGTACCTGACTCGTTAAAAAGCGGTGTATATGCTGCCCATGTGTATGCAGGAGATGATGAGGATTACATTGTATTCTTTGTTAGACCGAAGAAGGGAAAGCCTACTGCGAAAGCAGCTCTAATTATTCCTACTGCCAGCTATTTAGCATACGCCAACAACCGCTTCCAGGATATCCCGCTTGCCCAGCTTATGTTTGGAAGGGCTCCAGTCGTACAGCAGGAGGATATGTATTTAGGGGAGCATGCGGAATTTGGTCTATCCACATATGATCATCATAATGATGGCTCTGGGGTTTGCTTCTCATCAAGCTTGCGGCCAATTTTGAATATGAGACCAAAATACCGTCATAATCTATCTCCTTCCCTATGGCAATTTAATGCGGATTTACACTTAATCGACTGGCTGACTGAAAAAGGCTTTGACTTTGATGTCATTACGGATCAAGACTTGCATTTTGAAGGATATGAGCTGTTAAGCCATTATCAAGTGGCCATTACAGGCTCTCACCCAGAGTACTACTCGGGCCAAATGCTGGATGCTGTAGAGGATTACCAAGCTAATGGGGGCCGCTTCATGTATATGGGCTCAAATGGATTCTATTGGGTTGTTACCTTTGATCCGAAAAATCCAAACCTCATGGAAGTTCGAAAGAATTATGGAAACCAAGGCTGGAAATCTAAACCGGGCGAAATTCATTTAAGTATTACAGGCGAACAGGGCAGTATTTGGAAGCACCGCGGCAGGGCGCCTCAAAAGGTTTGCGGCGTAGGATATATGGCGGAGGGCTTTGAAGTATCCTCTTATTATCTCAGATCAGAAGATAGCTTTGAACCAGGAGTAGAATGGATTTTTGAGGGAATTGGAAAAGACGAAAAAATCGGTGACTTTGGTCTAGTAGGTGGAGGAGCAGCTGGATTAGAATTAGATATTTATGATGAGGAGCTTGGAACTCCTTCACATGCCGTCATTGTGGCTTCATCTGTAGGCCACACAAATGTCTATGTGCCGGTAGCAGAAGAATTGTACTTTAATATTCCAGGCCTAGGCGGGGAAGAGAATCCAAGAGTTAGGGCTGATATGGTTTACTACCCGACCCCAAATGGTGGTGCGGTATTCTCAACAAGCTCTATTGCTTATTGCGGAAGCCTATCACACAATAATTACGATAATAATATTTCTCG
>NZ_JBALPC010000007.1:41937-49378 GCF_036965225.1 Bacillus sp. JJ1474
CAGATGAACCGATTCCATTTCCGGATTTGAGCAAGAAGGCTGAAACTGTAAAATAATTGTTTTAATAAGAAAGAGTTATTGTTAGATTAATAGTTTAATGGGTATGGTAAGCTCCGGTCAAAAATTAGAGGAGCTTACCTTTTTGTTGTATAGAATCCCCTTTACTTTACTAATGTTTTAAATTAAAATATCTCCAATTAAATATAATTATCAATACGTTAGTTTATATGTATTAGGCATATAATAAAAAAAACGTTTATAAAGGGGTAATGAGGATGAACAGCTTCCATAAGAAACCAAATATTTATGTTGGAGAAGTGAATTTAAAAGTAAAAGACTTACAAGCCTCAATCAATTTTTATCAAAATTTAATGGGCTTCAATATATTAGAAGAAACTAGTCATAAAGCTGTCCTAACAACTGATGGGAAAACTCCATTAGTCACACTTGAACAGCCTGCAGATGTCGTCCCGAAAACTGGCCGTACGTCAGGTTTATATCATTTTGCCATTCTGCTGCCAACCCGAGCTGATTTATCTGTCTTTTTACGGCATTTGCTTCAGACTGGCTACCGATTTGGAGCGGCCGATCATTATGTGAGTGAAGCTTTGTATCTCAATGATCCAGATGGAAATGGAATCGAAGTATATCGTGACCGCCCGTCTGATGAATGGAATTGGAAGAATGGGTTAGTGGATATGGCAACGGAACAGCTGGATGGGGAAGGAATCTTGGCTGAAAGTAATGCGGAGTGGACTGGTTTGCCTGCTGATACTCTGATGGGGCATATTCACCTGCATGTAGCGGATCTCCATCAGGCAGAGGAATTTTATACGAAGGGCCTTGGTTTTCAGACTGTTAGCTACTACCCGCAAGCTGTCTTTCTATCAACCGGAGGCTACCATCATCATATTGCCATCAATACTTGGCAGGGAGTCGGAGCACCAACCCCTCCGGAAAATAGTGTAGGTTTGAAATGGTACACACTTGTTTTTCCGAATGAGGCAGCTAGAGACAACGTGGTTGCACAGTTGAAGGGAATCGGTGCATCGGTTAAAGAGGAAGAGGATTATTATGTGACAAGTGACCCAGCTGGGAATGGGATACGGTTGGTTGTCTAAGCAGATAAAGCAGGCCTAGAGATGGGGAGCACAACCATCTTAGGCTTGCTTTTCATTTTTTTGAAAAGAATATTGTTTCTTCGTGGTTGGAGAGTTTCCCTCCATTTTTGCCTTTTATCCTCTTTGCAGAGTATGATTAAAATATGTATGAACGTATCCTCAGAAAGGAGCGGTACATGTGGAACTGCATTTAACTCAAAAAATGATCAAAGACATGTGCGGTGCTGTCTCCTTCAAAAGAGGAGACTCTTTTTATCGTGCGGGAAAGATAAAGATAAATAAATACAGTCATAATTGCTGTGAAGCTACAGTTACAGGTACGGAAGACTTCAATGTGACGATTGAAATGAATGAAAGTGGCGGCCTAAAGACCGCATGTAGCTGTCCAAAGCTTGCTTCTGTTAAAAATGATTGCCAGCATATTGCGGCTGTTTTGCTAGCTATGTACGATCGGCAGCGTCAAGGGGCAGAGCCGATGCAGAATGATTTGCTGACGGAGGGGCTGCTTCGGCTTTTCAACGATCAGCCCGTTCGGTCAAGCGGCGAGCAGCTTCATTTTGAAAATAGACAAGTTCTTCCTGCTGAACTCATCTGTAAACCGGTGGATACGGGCAAGGGTTCATGGATGATGGGGGTCGAAATAAAAGTAGGCCCTGTTCATGTCCTGGATATTCGGGGATTTCTGGATAGAATGGGGGCAGGCCAATCCTGCGAGCTTTCTACACTATTCACGTATGATTCGGGGATTCATTGCTTTCAAAAGGAAACAGATGATGTGATTCAGGAGCTCCTTCAAGTAAGGCAAGATGAAAAGGCCTCTCTGTCAAATCAATCGGACGGTGCAAAAAGCGACCACATGGTGATGATTCCGTCTTCTTCTTGGGGACGACTTCTTCCTCTCCTTATTAAGGCTCCACTCGTTAAGCTAATGTATGCCGGAAATACGTTTGAAGGTCTACGGTTGTCAGAAGAGGGGCTTCCGTTACAGTTTGACTTTGAAGAAAGTGAAAGAAAAGGATATCAGTTGCGTATAAGCGGAATGGACCGTTTGATGGTGATGGATTTATACAGGGCAGTCTTATATGATGGGCGAATCATTCAGCTGAAAGAAGAAGACTGCAGGCGTCTAATGGAATTGAAACAAATGCTCGAAACGACCGGAACGAATGAAATTCCGATTTCGAGCAATCAGGTTGATTTTTTTTTGGAAAAAGTGATTCCGGGCTTGAAAAAAGTCGGAAATGTTCGTATATCAGATGCCATTGCTAATCGGCTTGTGAGGGCTCCATTAATCGCGAAGCTTTATTTGGATCGGGTAAAAAATCGTCTGCTCGCTGGGCTTGAGTTTCATTATGAAAATATCGTCATCAACCCGCTAGAGGGACGGGAACCGCCTTTGAGCATCATGCTCATAAGGGACGAGGAAAAGGAAGACGCGATCCTTCAGCTGATGGAGGATAGCTCCTTCGGTAAAACAGATGGCGGTTATTTTTTGCAAAATGAAGAGCTAGAGTTCGAGTTTTTATGCTACACCGTTCCAAAGCTGGAGAAGCTTATGCAGATTTATGCCACAACAGCGGTAAGAAATCGGATTTTCAGAGAAAACGCCCGTCCGCAAATTAGGGTGAGGGTCAAGAAGGAACGCACCAATTGGCTGGAGTTTAAATTTGAAATGGACGGCATACCTGAACAGCAAATCCGGGATATTTTACAAGCTTTGGAGGAAAAAAGAAGGTATTATCGTTTGCGAAACGGATCGTTGCTTTCATTGGAAACACGGGAGTTTGAAGAAATACAACGTTTCCTGCGTGCTGTTCCTGCCCAAGATGAAGATTTAGAAAGCGGGTTGAATGTCCCGATTGTTCAGGGGCTTCGGCTGCTAGATTCGGCAGAGGGGAGCCAAGCCTTTACATTGGAGGAATCGTTTAAGCAGTTTTTAGAAAAGCTTCGCAATCCTGCAAGTTTGGAGGACAAGGTTCCAGAGAAGTTAGAGCCTATTTTGCGGGATTACCAAAAACAAGGCTTTAAGTGGATGAAAACCCTTGCCGGCTATGGGTTCGGAGGGATTCTTGCAGATGATATGGGACTTGGGAAAACACTGCAGAGCATTGCGTTTATTTTATCAGAGCTCTCGGATATCCGTGAGAAGAGGGAGTCTGTTCTGATCGTATGTCCATCCTCATTAACCTATAACTGGCTTAGCGAATTGATGAAGTTTGCTCCGGAAATAGAAGCTTTGGTGATGGATGGCAGTAAAGCAGAGAGGGTCCAATTGCAAAGGGCTTGCATAGAAATGGATGTCGTTATTACCTCTTACCCCCTGCTGCGCCGAGATATCAAATGGTACGAGAAACAGGCCTTCCATACTGTGTTTTTCGATGAGGCACAGGCCTTTAAAAATCCGATCACGCAAACAGCGAGAGCGGTGAAAAGAATACAGGCGAACCACCGTTTTGCCCTCACCGGGACGCCTATTGAAAATTCGATTGAGGAGCTTTGGTCGATTTTTCACGTTGTCTTTCCAGAATTATTTATGGGATTACAGGAATACAGTCACTTGTCAAAAAAGACGATATCCAGAAGAATTCGTCCATTCTTGCTTCGCAGGCTGAAGGAGGATGTTCTGTCAGAGCTTCCTGAGAAAAATGAAGCGGTGATATCAGTAGAGCTGTTCCCGGATCAGAAGAAATTGTATGCAGCCTATTTGGCGAAGCTTCGTCATGACACGCTTAAACATTTGGACAAGAACACACTCAGGAAAAATCGCATTCGGATTCTTGCAGGATTAACAAGATTAAGACAAATTTGCTGCCATCCAGCCTTGTTCGTAGACGGCTATAAAGGAAGCTCAGCAAAATTTTTGCAGCTCATGCAGCTAATTGAAGAGGCAAGGCTTTCAGGAAGAAGGGTGCTGATTTTCTCCCAATTTACAAAAATGCTTTCGCTTATTGGCAGAGAACTGGTGAAACAAGGTCTGCCTTTCTTCTATTTGGATGGTCAAACTCCATCCGAAGAACGTGTGGATTTATGCAATCAATTCAATGCAGGGGAGCGCCACTTTTTCCTCATTTCCTTGAAAGCGGGCGGCACAGGGCTCAACCTGACTGGTGCTGACACGGTTATTCTATATGATCTTTGGTGGAATCCGGCTGTCGAGGAGCAGGCTGCAGACCGCGCTCATCGCATCGGGCAAACGAAAACGGTGCAGGTCATTAAGCTTATATCCCGCGGGACCATCGAGGAAAAAGTGAATGAACTGCAGGAGAAAAAGCGCCATTTAATAGAAGAGGTCATAGAATCCAAGGAGGGTGTGATGTCTGCTCTTACGGATGAAGATATTAGGGAGATATTGGGGGTTTAAGGGCGACATAGAAACGCTATAAAAAAATTGAGAGACAGATACATACGTTTTGTCTCTCTCTCCTCCTTTAAGAAATTATTTAAATGTAGAAATAGATTCTTCAAGCTTTTCCGCAAATCCCTTTAATAAAAGAGTTGTTTCCTCTAAATTATTTATTTTTTCTATTTCCTCTTTCGATGCACGATCTACTTCTATCGTATCTTCAACCGTTTGTTTTGTAATATTGGCAATACTCTCTAGGGATGCGAACATTTCCTCTTTTTGATTGAGTATATATTCGTTTAGGTGGAATATAATTCCGCCTGTTGGAATGTATTAGAAATGTATTTATCAAGGTTGAAACTTCTTTCTTATTCAAACGTAAATAAGTAAATGCCCAAATATTTAACAATTTTATAACAGATTGCATAATAGTGTTGTAACGTTCATTTGTAATTAGTATTATAGGGGAAATGCAGGATAGGTATTGACCTACAATTGAAATTTGATCATACATAGGGCTTAGTACCCTTTTTTGAAAGCGCTATTAAATTTTTACTAATTTGCTCATATGGTCGGAAAAAGGGAGAGAATTTTACCGAACCATATGCTTCATTTTTTGATCGCTTAGTTTCAAAAATCAACAAACATTATTTTTAAAAGAATATTAGATTTAAAGAAACGGGAGGGAGAGTGTGATGAGCGGAAACTCCATTACGATAGAACAATTAGTTCGGCAGTTTAAATTAGAGGTTTTAGCTGGAGAGAATCAATTGGACCGGATCATTACGAAACCGAAAACCGTTCGACCGGGCTTAGAATTTATCGATTTCTTTGAATTTTTACCGATGGAAAATGTTCAGATTCTTGGGAAGCATGAAGTAAATTATTTAAAGACGTTAGATGATGATGAGAGGAAGCTCCGTGCTGGCAATATTGTTAAATATAATCCTCCATGTATTATCGTGACCGCACATCAGGAAAATCCGAAGTACTTGACCCAATTTTGTAACGAAGAGAAGATCCCTTTGCTGCAAACAGAGGAATCCACTTACGAATTTATTGCAAAGCTTGATGCCTTTATGGTCAAAACCCTAGCACCCGAAATTGCTGTACACGGTGTATGTGTGAACGTTTCAGGGATCGGCATTTTGCTGAGAGGTAAATCAGGCGTTGGAAAAAGTGAGACCGCCCATACGCTAATCGGACGCGGACACCGACTGATCGCCGATGACATCGTTGTGCTGAAAAAACTTAGCCCGCAAACGCTTCTCGGCTCCCATAATGGAATGAATAAGGAATTCCTTGCTCTGCGCAGCATTGGACTATTAAATGTAGTGCGTCTGTATGGAAGGAAGGCTTTCCAAGAGGAAACCCGGATCGCTCTTGATATCGAATTAACGAAGTGGGAAAAGGATGATCTTAATAACGAGCTTGAGCTTGAGTCCAAGTTTACGGAATACATGGGTGTTCAGATCCCTCATATACAAATTCAGCTCCAGCCAGGCCGAGATGTGGCTGGATTAATCGAAGCCGCCGCCAATAATTGGTACTTAAAGCAGCAAGGCTACAGCGCAGCGGAAGAATTCATGAAGCGCCTTGAAGGAGAGGGGCCGGAGTCGAGCTGGAAATAAGTATTTAATGAATAGCAGACCCTCTGCCTGTTTGATAGGGTAGGGGGTTACTTTGTGGAAAGTATTGATAATATTTTGATTAGATTTAGAATTAAGGTATCCTCTATAAAAATTCTAATCTTATCTTCAAGCTAAGTAATATCTCTTAAGGTTACTCAAATCAAACAAAGAATAGGATGTGGAATATGCTTATTAAAGCCCGTGTGGAACCGGTAGAATTAAAGGTTTTACGGCAATTAAATGTACGATCAAATCTAACTGAAACGGAGCAGAGTTATTATTGCAGCCTAGAGAAGGGGTTTCAAGGAGAGTTACTGTTTGATGTATTAACAGAGCCTCTTTCAACCCACTGGCTAATTTTAAATGACCTAATGCTTGAATATAATCATGCTGTTTTTCAAATTGATACGCTGTATATATCTTCAGAAAAAATTATTATCTTTGAAGCGAAAAATTATGAGGGTGATTACTTTATCAAGGATGATAAGTGGTATACCTTATCAGGTGTCGGAATAAGGAACCCTTTACACCAGTTAGAACGAAATGAATCCCTTCTTCGGGGATTGCTTGAGGAATTTGGAGTCACCACCCCCATTGAAAAATACCTCATTTTCATTAACCCCGAATTTTATTTATACCAAGCGCCATTAAACCTTCCGATTTTTTTTCCAACACAACTCAACCGATTAAAAAAACAATTAAGCAAAAACTCTATAAACTACAAAGAAAGCCATGTTAATTTTGCAAAACGATTAGCATCTATGCATGTTAAGAAGTCCCCTTATATGAGATTGCCAAGCTATAGTTATGAAGAACTGAAAAAAGGAATAACCTGTGTTAGCTGTCATTCGTTTAATATTGAGATTAGGAGTACTCGTTTAATCTGTAAAGTTTGTGGATGCCATGAAAAACTTGCCGAGGCAGCTTTACGCGGTATAGAGGAATTTAGGTTTCTTTTTCCAGATAGGAAAATCACCATAAGTGAGAGTATGGACTGGTTAAAAATAGACTCAAGGACCACTATGAGAAGGCTGCTTTCACAAAACTTTAAACAAATGGGACGAGGCAGGTATTCTTATTATGTGGAGAAATAGTTTTTGTTGTTCCTATTATGCAATAACTGTAATGTAAGTGTTTTGGATGGTCTTAGCTAATAACGCTAACATAGGAAGGTTTAATCTGGGAGTTTTAGAGAAGCTTAACAAAAAGTGCTAACATAGAGAGAGTGCAATGTAAGGTTTTTGTTGGATTTAGTGAAAAACACTAACATAGGAGCGTCCAATGTTAGTGTTTTGTTGATTTAGTAGAAAAACACTAACATTGGAGCGTTCAATGTAAGGGTTTTG
>NZ_JBALPC010000007.1:49559-76502 GCF_036965225.1 Bacillus sp. JJ1474
GAAAAACACTAACATAGGAGCGTTCAATGTAAGGGTTTTGTAGGGTAAGCTAGAAAAACGCTAACATAGAAGTGTTCAATGTAAGGATTGTGAAGGTCTCGGTAAAAACACTAATATAAAACGGTAAATACATGTATTTTTATCGCTCTCCGATAAAAACACCCTCAAGAACTTGTTCCTTCCCAACCCACTCCTTTTTCAAGAGACAATTCTCTGCTCATCGGCTAAACTTAAAGGGTAAAAGTCATTGTTCAGATGGGGGGAAGGGGACTATTCGGACATTAGCGCGTTTTGTAACGAAAACATATAAATTTATCATTTTGGCATGGATAGTACTGACGGTTGTTATGTCGTTTTTTGCTATGCGGCTTCCAGCTATGCTGCAGGGCGATGGGTTTCGGATGAATGGGGAGCATTCGGAGGTTATGGATATCACTGCGGACACATTCAATATGCCAGTAGAAACCATGTTCCTCGTTTTCAACGAAGCTAGCGATAAAAAAATCGATGCTATGGTAAAAAAAGTAGAGGAACTTGGTGTTGCTTCTACCATAGCCTCGCCTTTAGAAGACCCGTCACTCTATAAAGATCAGCTAGCTTATGCCATTCTTCAATTTGATGATAAGGATCTGGATATGACCCAAGTCGTAACAGATATTCGTGAAACAATTGGAGATGAAGAGGGAATTGTGCTGACAGGGGCACCTGCGATTTCCAAGGATATCAATACAGCCAGTCAAAAGGATTTAATGATTGCAGAAGCGATTGGCCTCCCTATTGCAGTGATCGTTCTTCTTTTTGCTTTTGGAACGGTTATTGCTTCAACGATTCCGTTAATTATTGGAATTACAACGATTCTCATTTCCTTTGGAACGCTGACGATAGTAGGCGGCCATGTGGATTTATCTATATTTGTCATGAACATCATTCCGATGCTGGGGCTCGCGCTGAGCATTGATTTTGCTCTATTGTTTATTAGTCGGTATCGGGAGGAACGGAAAAAATCAAACTTGTTTGAGGCGGTTTCTACAACCATTCGGACAGCTGGGCGATCAGTCATTTTTTCTGCCTTTTGTGTGTTTATCGGTTTAGGCGCTATGCTTTTCATTCGAGTCGAGATTTTTCAAAATATCGCGATAGGCGGGATGATTGTTGTTGCGATGGCAGTGCTCACTTCCATCACGCTGCTGCCATCCGTATTAATCGCATTAGGGGATAAAATTGATAAGTGGCAGCTGCTAAAAGTAAACCAAAACGGGACGGATCGCTGGCGCCTTTTCGCAAATGCGGTCATAAAGCGTCCTGTTATCATTACGATCATCGCTCTCATTTTATTAGGAATTGCTCTTATCCCTGCAAAAGACATGAATTTAACGATTCCGCAAATTGATTCTTTGCCTGAGTCGTATGATTCCCGTCAAGCCTATGAGTTGCTGGAGGATGAATTTGGCCTTGGAAAGAAAGCCTCTGCTTTTATTGTAGCCGCCCGCGAAGATGGCTGGCAGGATACGGATGGTTTAGAGCAGATGAAGAAATTAGAAGAGGATCTGTTAAAAGACCCGCTAGTTGAAGAGGTCAAAACCATTTATGCTTTGAGCGGGATTCACTCGCCGGAGGAATGGGAACAGGCATGGACGGTACCCGAAATGAAGGCCAAGCTCGAACCGTTAACAGAATCATTCATTAAGGATGAAAAGCTGCTCATTCCCGTTACCTTAAATGCTTCTGGGGCCTCGACAAAAGCACAGGATTGGGCTCGCCAATTATCGGAAAAAGAAACAGAATTCGATTTACTCATTGGAGGACAGCCAAAATTTAATCAAGAAATCTTTGATGAAATTTCGAATCAAATTTGGCTCGTTCTCACCGTTATTATCGTTTCGACCTTTTTCATTCTGATGCTTGCATTCCGTTCGATTCTCATTCCGATTAAGGCAATCCTGATGAATATCATCGGATTAGCAGCGACGTTCGGGATCCTTGTTTATATTTTTCAATATGGTCATTTTGGACTGACGGCTGGTACGATTGCACTCATTATTCCGGTTCTCGTCTTTAGTCTCGTATTTGGGCTGAGCATGGATTACGAAGTTTTTCTTATTTCGAGAATGCAGGAGGAATATGCAAGTTCCTTTGACAATGACAGGGCCACTGTGGAGGGCCTAGCCACAACGAGTAAAATTATTACTTCCGCTGCCTTGATCATGATTGTTTTAACGGGTGCCTTTGCCTTTACGGATGTGATGCCGGTGAAACAGATCGGGGTTGGGATCGCTGTTGCCGTGGCCATTGATGCAACGATTATTCGGCTTTTGCTCGTCCCGAGCTTAATGAAGCTGTTTGGGAAATGGAATTGGTGGCTGCCTTTTCGAAAAGGTAGCTACAAAGCGGGGAATTGGCATTAATAAAATAAGGCTAGAAAATCACGGAGTACACCCCCAGACGTGCTCTGTGATTTTTTTTCGCGGTATTCCATATAATAGAAAAGAAAAGTTCGGCACACGAAGAATCTAGTGTATAATGAAGAAATCATAAAAATTTATAGGGGTAGAAACGAGTGGATAAACAAAATAGTAAGTATAGGTGGGTTGTTTTTGCCACAGTCTTGTTTACCTATTGTGTAATCGCAAGTCAAAGAACAGCCCCAGGATTAATTACAGATCAAATTATGAAGGACTTTAGTGTAACGGCATCGACCATTGGATTGCTGACAAGTATTCAATTTTTGGCGTATGCTAGTTTGCAAATACCAATTGGCATCCTGTCAGATCGATTCGGGCCTAATATTTTTCTTATCGCGGGAACATTATTAAATGGTGCAGGGACGATGATTTATAGCTTGGCAGAGCATGAATATGTTCTCTTGTTTGCTAGATTATTAGTAGGAATTGGGGATGCCACCATTTGGGTAAACGTAGTCTTAATCTTAAGTCTGTGGTTTAAGGGTAATGAATTTGTAGGATTGATTGGAATAGCGGGGATGGTTGGGAGTCTGGGCTTCCTGCTGGCAACAGTTCCTTTTTCTGAGTGGATTACGTTATGGGGCTGGAGAAAACCATTTTTTACAACGGGTCTTATATTATTGCTGAGCGGATTCATTCTTTACTTTGTCCTCGTTCATAAACCGAAACAGATGTTTAAAACCGATACTGATTCCGCATCTGCCCCCCAAAAAATAAGGGAAAAACGTGAAAAGACACTGAGTCTGCTTAGGCGCATCCTTACAAGCCGCCAAGCATGGGCAACCTTCTTTTGTCACTTCGGGATTGTCGGAACATATATCGGATTTATCGGTTCGTGGGCGGTGCCATATGGGATGCACATGTACGGGATGACACGTTCCGATGCGAGCCAGCTCATTATGATTGGTCTGATTGGTGCTGTTATGGGATCTCCTTTATCGAGCTGGGTGGCCAATCGGTTAGGGACGATTAAGCGGCCTTATGTCGTTGTTCATTTCATCACCGTTATTTGCTGGAGTGTGTTTTTTGTATTAAGCGGGAAGCCGCCACTTTTTATGCTGATTTCGCTATTCTTTATCATCGGCTTTTGTAACGGGGCTAATATGTTTACTTTTGCCGTTGTACGCCTATCCTTTGAT
Source organism: Bacillus sp. JJ1474 (assembly GCF_036965225.1). Lineage (NCBI taxonomy): Bacteria > Bacillati > Bacillota > Bacilli > Caryophanales > Bacillaceae > Bacillus > Bacillus sp. JJ1474. Next base: position 53,161 of record NZ_JBALPC010000007.1, read on the forward strand.
GTAAGGGAAGTTGGATTTGTTTCGGGATTTGCGAATACAGGCGGTTTTCTGAGTGCTGTTCTTTTGCCAAGTATTTTTGGGAAGGTATTAGATCACTTTGGTACGGCTGCAGGTGGGTATCACTACGGATTTATCATACCGGTTTTATTTTCGCTTGTCGGTTTAATCGGGGGACTTCTAATTAAGGAACAGCGGCAGGAAGCTAAGAAAGCACTTGCTTAAATTATTCGAGAAAGCAAATAGGATTGCTTTCTTTTTTTTGCCTAAAATTTGCATTTCCAATATGTCTCTATTTTCCAGCCATTATGTATTAATGAGAAATTAAACACTTTTTTCCAAGTCTTTTTAATGCCATATCATAATATTTAGGATATAATCATATATATTTCGATTATCGAATGAAATTTAAGGGGAAATTTGGATATGTGGCGAAACAAAAATGTCTGGATCATTTTATGTGGGGAATTAATCGCTGGGTTTGGCTTATGGATGGGTATTATCGGAAACCTTGAATTTATGCAGGAAAAGGTGCCATCGGATTTTATGAAGTCTGTTATTTTGGCGATTGGGTTATTAGCCGGTATACTGGCTGGTCCCATTGCAGGAAGGATTACGGACCAAAAGAGGAAGAAAATGGTGATGATCTATGCAGGTCTAGGGAGAATGGTGAGTGTACTCTTTATGTTTATTGCATTGCAAACCGGCTCCATTCTTTGGCTTATATCCTTTGTCATTAGTATTCAGATTGCCGCTTCATTCTATTTCCCGGCACTTCAAGCAGCCATTCCTTTAATTGTGGATGGAAAAGATTTATTGAGAATGAACGGAGTCCATATGAATGTAGCCACGATTGCCCGGATTTTAGGTACATCCTTAGCAGGCATTCTGCTAGTAGCTATGTCGTTGTTTATGTTATATCTTTCATCATTTATTGCTTATTTCTTCCTATTCGTATTTACCTTATTTTTAAAAATTGATGAACCGGTTAAGCAGAAAAACACGAGCACGTCCAAATCAAAGGGCAGTTTTAAAGAGGTATTACCTGTCATTAAAGGGCTGCCGATCGTATTAATGACACTTGTTTTATCGCTTGTTCCGCTGTTATTCTTAGGCGGCTTTAACCTTCTAGTAATAAAAATTAGTGAATTTCATGATGATCAATTGCTGAAGGGGCTTATTTATTCGGCTGAAGGGATTGCCTTTATGATAGGGGCTTTTGCGGTGAAGAAAATGAGTGATCGCTGGTCACCTTATAGCATTATGTTTTTCTTCTCGCTCATCGTTGGATTTGCACAAGTTTCATTATTCTTCGTAGATTCAAAAATAGTGACGGTTACAGCCTTCGCGGTTGTTGGTTTTTCAGTTGGCTGTTTTTATCCTACTGCTGCGACCATTTTTCAAACAAGAATGCCGAAAGAATTCCATGGGCGCTTTTTCTCTTTCCGCAGTATGTTAGATCGAGTGATGTTCCAGGTGGTCCTTCTAGGAACAGGATTTTTACTGGATTTAGTTGGGCTGCAGATGATGGTAGTGATTTTCGGAATCATTTCTGCAGGATTGACCGTTTATTTCTATCTTCAGTTTAAGCGTCTTATCGGTCGTGAAAACCAGAAAAAAGCCATTTCCTTTTAAGAACTGTTTACTCGCATAATGCGCGTATGTTTGGAAACTCTATAGATGTATTTTAGTCATAGAGGGGAGTGTGCGCGCATGCTAAAGCGAAAGTTAGATCAAGCGAAGGAACAGCAGCGGGTAGTGGAAGCTCAAGACCAATTCGGGCATTTTGGCAAGACAGATACGGAGTTTTCCTTAGAGGAAAGCGTACAACAGGCGATAGCGAAAAGCCAGGCTTACCAGGCGCAAAACCAACAGCCAACCTATGAGCCAAATAAACCTTTTTAGAATAATCTGCAGTCAGGCGGGAGTAAACTACTCTCGTCTATTTTTTTGCGGTATGATAATAGAAAGTAAAGAAAGGAGCTGATTTGGAATGTCAGAAAAACTAGAGCTGGCAACGTTTGCTGGAGGCTGCTTTTGGTGCATGGTATCACCATTTGATGAGCAGCCGGGGATTAGGGAGGTCATTTCAGGCTACACGGGCGGTCATAAGGAAAATCCAACTTATGAAGAGGTTTGCTCCGATACAACTGGACACTATGAAGCGGTCCAAATTACATTCGATCCTGCTATTTTCCCGTATGAAAAATTACTTGACCTGTTTTGGCAGCAAATTGACCCAACCGATGAGGGAGGGCAGTTCAATGATCGTGGGCTATCCTATCGTACGGCGATTTTTTATCATAATGAAGAGCAAAGGGAAATGGCCGAAGCCTCAAGAAAGGAATTGGCTGAGAGCGGTCGTTTTCAAAAACCGATCGTAACTGAAATTCTGCCAGCGAGCCGTTTTTACCGTGCGGAGGATAAGCATCAGCATTATTATAAAACGAACCCACTTCACTATAATCTTTACAAAGAAGGATCGGGCCGTGCGCGATTTATACGCGAGAACTGGAAAAACCGCAAAAGTGAAGAACAATTGAGGAAGGAGTTAACTCCGATTCAATATGAAGTAACACGAAATAACGCGACTGAGCCTCCGTTCCGAAACGAATTTTGGGACCATACGGAAGAGGGAATCTATGTAGATATTATTTCAGGTGAGCCGTTGTTTAGTTCGAAGGATAAATACGATGCCGGCTGCGGCTGGCCGAGCTTTACAAAGCCATTGCGAAGAACAGAAATTGAGGAAAAGTTTGATGGCTCTTACGGAATGAGGCGAATAGAGGTCCGTGCAAAAACATCCGACTCCCATTTGGGGCATGTCTTCGATGATGGACCTGGTCCAGACCATGCGCGGTATTGTATAAACTCTGCTGCACTGCGATTTATTCCTAAGAACAAGCTTGCGGATGAAGGGTATGGAGAGTATTTGAAGTTATTTGAACATCATTAATATATGATGATTGTTAAAGGGAACAAAGACAAAGGTTAGCCTACTCATGTCTTTGTTCCTAGCTTTTTATTTTCTTAGTATTGCTAATCGATAAGGGGAAAGCTTTGCTTCCATAATTCCATTTTTAACAGCAGGATCATTTTCCATAAGCTCTATTGCTTCTTCTTCTGTATCTACTTCCAAAATAACTAGCCCTAGTGGGTCAGTATCTAATGTTCTGCCTGCTAATATGAGTTTCCCTTCCTTTTCTAAGTTTTGTAAAACCTCAAAATGCTCCTGAACAATGTTATTCTCCTTGTCAGTCCAATTGTCTTCATCTAATAACGATGGAATGAGCTTAAGTTGATATAGAAATTGTAATTTTTCCATGAAAAATATCTCCTTTTTTATTTAATTATTCAAGATGCAGATCTGATTTCTTATTACATAAGGAAAGAAAGGGTGGAGATGTAAAAATAGTGGCAAAGGATAAAATAAAAATCAATCGTGCTAGATTCATTTATTAACTGTTTACTTGTTTACAAACTGTAAACTTTCCGTACACAAATTCGTTTACTTGTTTACAAATTCGTATACATCCTTCAGTAGCAATAGGTGTACGAATTTGTTACACAAGTATACATAAATGTTTACAAAAAATCACTAAGTTTACAAGATGTTTACTGATTTACAGTTGTATTTTATTTCGGCTACGTCCATTGAAGATTTCAATTATCCCCCTTAACCTTAAATGTAGAAACTGCTTTATACATATAAAACAATTAAATAGAAAAGGGATGAAGATGAAATGACTAAATCCAGAATTGCAGCGATTGATGTTGGAAATGACTCGGTTAAGGCTATTTTCGGGGAAGTAGAGTACGAATTAAATATTCCTAATATTATTGCTAGGGACACAGAGGATCGTCCGATCATTGGAATTGAAGAACTCGATCAGAAAAATCCGCTTGATGGCATACATATAAAGGTCCATTCACCTGCTCTAAAGGAGAATAACGTCATCTACCGAGTTGGAAACTTGGCAACAAAAAGCAATAGCGCATCAGAGCTTGACCCTGGGAGCAGTAAATCAGAGGAAGATCAAACATTAATTATGCTTTTTGCAACACTGGCTTTAGATGCAGTAAGGTCAGAAAACAAAGATGTCTTCCAGCGGACAAAAAATATCATCGATGCTGCCTACACACTCGGAACGGGACTCCCTCTTCGTGAGGTTAAGGAGGGAAAGGATGCTGGATACCGTTCGAAATTAATAGGGTCTGTCCATCAGGTGGAATTTCTTGTTACCCCTAAATACCAAGGATTAAAGGTGAATCTAAGGTTCGATGAGGTCAAGGTATATCCTGAAGGATTTGCTGCTTATATTAATCTAGTCATGGATAATGATTTAAAGATTATTAATAAGGATCTTATCGACAAAAGGATTATTATCCAGGATATCGGGGGGCTGTCTACCGATATAGCGGTTATTAAGAACCGAAATGTTGATGATGATAAGGCTCAAGGGTTTAATCTTGGTGTGTCCGAATCATTAGAAGCCATTAGAGAAGAAATAAGATCCAAGCATGGCATTGAACTCGACAGCCGCAGAGATGTGGTTGAAATTATCACGAAGAAAAATGACCGCAATCATATTATGGTAAAAGGAAGCCGTACAAGTGTCCATGACATTACAGATCGAATCCTGCTTGATTTGGCTAAGAAGCAGTATCGTTTATTGCGGAATGTGTGGCAAAAAAACTCGCAGACAGAGATCTGCTATTTTGTCGGCGGCGGAGCGAATGTACTCAAGGAATATATAAAAACCATAAACAATAATTTAGATGGGTATAACATAGATTTTTTTGAAAATGAAAAAGAGAGCATTTGGATGATGGCCAATGCCTATTATAAATTAATTAAAGACTATTCAAGGAAAATGGAAAAGGTAAAAGCGGTCAAAGAGCCTGTGAAGGGCTAAGGTGATTCTATGGAAAAATCAAAATCAGGTATGATCAAAAGGGGACAAGCGATATCCTTTCGCGTCCCTTCAGATACACCTGACCACTTATTAAAGCATCTCCAAAAGCTAAAGGAAACGGAACGAAGAAATTTCTCAAGCAAAATGGCCGAGTTTGTTCTAGAGGGAGTTGGAAAATCCTGCTCCCAAGAAAGGGAAACGATCACTATTCCACTTCCTCAGAGATTGAGTAAATCCCAGCGAGATTGGCTAAAGCATGAGCATTCCGAAGCCCTCATAGGCAATATTATTTATCAGCTGCTAATCGATCCCGTTCGGTCAACCTCATTACTCGCATCTATGAACAGCAAATCTATCGATATTAATGAAGCATTGTATTTGCAAGAAGAACCCGAGATTCCCACTGTAAATGAGGAAACGGCTAATCTTTCAAAATATGAACAGGAATCAGCAGCTGCTTTAGAAGAATCAATGGACGATGATCTAATGGCGTTTGATTGGGAAACCGCCAAGAAAAATCAGGAGCTGGAGGTAGAGGAAGAAACTGCCGAAACCAATTTCGACCTTGATGATCTGCTTGGTGATTTCCTTGCTAAGATGAATAAGTAGAATACTAAAAGCAGTGACTATTTAGAAAAAAGGCACTGCTTTTTTGTTTGAACAGCTCTATGTATAGTAGAGGGTTTCTAAGAGGAATAAAATGGATAAGAGGGTATCGGTTTTACTTAAGAGCCGTACGATAGTCTTACTGTACGGCTCGATAAGCTTAGGATTGACTTGATCATCAAGTTAAGGTTAGAAAATGTATCTCTTTTCAATATTACTTTATTTTGTTACCGCCTCTAAAGCCACTTCAATCATGTCATTAAAAGTGGTTTGTCTTTCCTGAGCTGTTGTTTGCTCATGAGTAATGATGTGATCACTTACAGTTAAAATAGATAAAGCTTTCACGCCAAATTTGGCTGCTAAATAATAAAGTCCAGCCGTTTCCATTTCAACAGCAAAAACGCCTAATTTTCCTAGCTTTAAAAATGTTTCCGTATCGTCTGTATAGAAAAGATCAGAAGATAGAACATTACCCACATGAAGATTAAGGCCCTTTTCAACGCCGATTTCGTATGCGCTCTTTATTAATTCGAAATTCCCGATTTGTGGAAAATCATATCCAGGAAAATCATTGCGGATAATAGCTGAGTTTGTGGCAGCAGCTTGAGCAATGATGACATCACGAATTTTTACATCCTCTTGAATGGCTCCGCAAGTGCCAACGCGAACAAGGCTTTTGGCGCCATAATCTTTAATTAATTCATGAATATAGATAGATGCTGATGGCATACCCATCCCTGTTCCTTGTACGGAAACACGTTTCCCTTTATATGTTCCTGTGAAGCCCAGCATGCCTCTCACTTGGTTATAGCAAACAGCATCTTCTAGAAAAGTCTCAGCAATATATTTGGCACGCAGCGGATCTCCCGGCAGTAATACGGATTCTGCAATTTCTCCAACTTTTGCCTCGATATGAAAACTCATATATCTTCCCTCCAAAATTCTATCATTCGAAAGCGATTCCAAAAAATCATAACACAATAAAATTTTGAAGTCTGTTAAAGGGATAACGACAAAAGTGTGAGCCAATTCACAAAAAAACGTTAATCGCATAACTGAACTACCTACAACTATTTGCTATATTTGAATTACTCTCCAGACTAAAGAGAATTCCATTTGCGAAGTGATGGGGTCTCTTCAGTTTCGTTACATATCAATTCCAGTTTGTCTTTTTCAAGGAGGTAAAAATACTTACCTTGTACATCAATAAGGCCCTCATTTTGAAAATCACCTATGGTTTTGGAAATTGATTCTCTCGTCACACCCAGCATATTTGCTAGTAAAGACTGATTTACTTTCAGGTCTATTTTGTAACCGTTATCACATGGTTTTCCGAAGTTATAAAATAAATCTATGAGTAAATTTGCAACCTTCGTACGGACATCATAGAAGGTTAAATACCGAACTAGCCGATTAAGGATGCGGGTCCTCTCGACAAGAATCATATAGGCTTTTCTAAGGACTGATGGATATTTTTCCACGATATTTAAGAAATCATTCCTGGAAATAAGCCAGGTTGAAACATTCTCTATTGCTTCAATCGATGAGATTCGGTGCTGGTCGTTAGAAAGTGCTTCTGTCTCACCAATAATATCTCCAGGCATTGTTATACCAAGTACAACTTCCCTGCCTTCATGTATACGGCAGACTTTTGCCATTCCTGAGCGAATGATATAAATCTCATCACTTTGATCATTTTCAAATATTAGAACATGGTTTTTTTTGAAATGACGTTCTTTAAGTAAAGGAATGATATTAGATAATTCATTCTCGGTAATATTAGCGAAAATAGCGCAGTCTGTAATTTTGGTAATCAAAGGAATCCAACCTTTCAGTTCATTGTTTCTACTTTCTTTGGAATGATAATGAACATTATACCATGGGAATTAATACGAAAAATTTGTTTAAAAGATCAGGTTTCATTAATATTGGACTTGAAGGATTCATAGTAGCGGTGCTTTCTTTTCAGCGATTATCGCTTACTATGCCGAAACGGTAGGATTAGGATCTCTATCTCTTGGATTGGCTTAGTTAGGGCATTTGTTTTTACTGTCATTTTTTCGATTATTCATGCCCTTGAGGGTTATATATTCTTGCGGCAAGCACAATCTGCTGTGGTGCTTTTCATTAGAAAGAAGTGATTGGCTCTTGTTAAAACAATTAAATCAATGGTTTCATCTTCAAGAAGAAAATACGAGTGTCCGCACAGAGATGGTTGCTGGCCTAACCTCATTTATTACGGTAGCCTATATCATTGTTGTCAACGGTGCGATTTTGAATATGGCTGGCATGCCTTATGAAGCTGTCACTATTGCCACAGTGATTTGCTCCTTTATAGGCTGTATGTTATTAGCCTTATGGGCAAATTCTCCACTGGTCATCGTTCCAGGGATGGGGGACAACGCGTTTTTCGTATTTACACTCGTGTTATCTTTCGACCTATCTTGGCAGCAGGCTTTAGCCGTTGTGTTGATAGCGGGAATTGTTTATGTATTAACGACAACTTCGAAAGTCGCTGTTTTTTTATCAAACTCTATTCCGATGTCTATGATTCATGCTATGACTGCAGGAATTGGCTTATTTATTGCATTTCTAGGTCTGAAAAATGGGGGTGTAATCGTAGCAAACGAGGGAACCTTTGTAGCGCTGGCAAAGATTAGCGATCCCCATGCATTAACGACCTTGCTTACTCTGCTTATTCTTGTACCGTTGTTTCAGAAGAATGTTAAAGGGAACTTTTTGATCGGAATTTTGATAGGGACATTCATTGGAGCTTTATTTGGTATTGTGGACTTTTCAAAGTTGCGTGATTTCCATCTCTCATTTAACGGTTATCAAGAGGTTTTTTTAGCTTTTGATTTTAGCCAAATAGGTACGTTTCATTTTTGGACAGCCGTATTTTCTTTATCGATGGTCATTATTTTCCAAAATATGAGTGTTCAGCTTGGCATGCTTCCAGATAAATCGAAATTTCGCAAGTCCTTTCAAGCTCATTCCTTTTCAGTCATCGGTGCGGGCCTTTTTGGCTGCAGCCCGACAACGACCGCTGCTGAGTCCGCAACAGGTATTGCCGCGGGCGGCAGAACGGGCTTAACCTCATTAACAACTGGCTTACTGTTTATACCGGCACTTTTTCTAACACCAATTTTTAAAGTGATTCCTAATAGTGCAATCGCACCCGTTTTGATCATTGTTGGATGTCTTATGGTCCAATCGATAAAAGAAATTCCCTTTAGCGATTTTACAGAGGCTTTCCCTGCCTATTTAATGCTGGCCATCATGCCGCTAACGTTTAATATCGCTAACGGAATTGCTTTTGGCTTTATTGCTTACCCGGTATTAAAGTGGGCAACAGGCAGAAAAAAGGAAGTTACAGGAACGATGTATGTCATTGCTTTTTTCTTTCTTCTGTATTTTGTTGCAGGTACACTTTGAAGCGGTCGTCATGAGAACTTTATGGAACACGTTTTCGAGGGGATCCACCCGAAACGCTCGCCATGGAAGCTTCATGGAGCGCGTTTTCAAGTGGAGCCGTCCAAAACGATCGTCATGAGAGCTTCAAGGAGCGCATCTTCAAGTGGGGACGCCTGAAACGGTCGTCATGAAAGCTTTATGGCGCGTGTTTTTCAAAGGGAGCCACCTAAAATGGTCGCCATGAAATAATAAAAAGCACACTCCTATCAACCGAGTGTGCTTGAATGTCTTCTTCTATTTATAAGCCTTTTACCCTACATTTACTGGCTGAGGTGTTTGCAATACTTCCTGCAATGCAGTCATTTCCGTATTGTTTAAAGGAACTAATGGGAGCCGGACTCCGCCAACTTGAATGCCTTGCAGATTAAGAGCAGCTTTTACTGGTGTTGGATTTGGAGCATTAAATAAAGCCTTCATAATCGGAAGAAGCTCGCGATGGGCAGCAGCTGCTTTCTGAAGCTCACCATTTTTAAAGCTATTAATCATGTCTTGCATTTCGTTCCCGATAATGTGGGCAGCAACAGATACAATCCCTGCTCCTCCAATAGCTAGAACCGGTAAAGTAAGACCGTCATCCCCACTGTATAAAGTAAAGTCAGCTGGGGTTTGGCTGATGATTTGGGCCATGGCATCTAAGTCACCGCTAGCTTCCTTAATTGCTACGATATTTTGAATTTCTGAAAGTCTTACAATGGTCTCAACTGACATATTCACAACGCTTCGTCCTGGAATATTGTACAGCATGATCGGTAATGACGTTGCTTCAGCAATAGCTTTAAAATGCTGATACATGCCTTCCTGAGATGGTTTGTTATAGTATGGCGCAACAAGCATAATGCCATCCACTCCAGCCTCTTCAGCCTTTCTAGTCAAGCTAATGGAAGCTCTTGTATTATTCGAACCTGTTCCAGCTATGATGGGAACTCTGCCGCCAGCTACCTCAACAACAAACTTAAATAGAGCCACTTTCTCTTCCTCTGTTAAAGTTGGCGACTCACCAGTAGTACCTGCAACAACTAATCCGTCTGACCCATTCTCGATTAAATAGTTAACTAAATTTTTTGTCGCTTCAAAATCAACCTCACCGTTATGATCAAATGGCGTTACCATTGCTGTAAGTACTTGACCAAAATTCATAACTTCACACACCCTTTTTTAAATTTTTTTTTAAAAAGTAGAGGTGATAGGGCCTATTTAAAACTAAACGCAAAAAAGCAACAACGAGGGACTCGCTGTTGCTATAGAAACAATAGTGTAAAAAAATCACCGTTTCTTGTGCGATAGCCCTCCATATAGTCTCTCCTATATGACAGTCCTGTATTTATTCAACACAGGCCCAGCTTTAAGAACATGAGATTCCTAAAACTTCGGCAAATTCCCCTTTTCACAATCATCATAGGGTCTCATTATCCTCCGATTGTGTACTGATGGTCTTTGCGCCTCTATCCTCACTTCAAAAAGATCTTGAAATAAGAACTTATTTAATTGTATTCAATGTTAACTGAAGGTTCCCATAATTGCAAGGGATTTTTAGAAATGTTTTTCCATTAGCTTATTTAAGCACCCGATTCAAGAAGGCTTTTGTCCGGTCAAATTGAGGATTTGAGAACAATTGGTCCGGGTGGCCGGACTCCGCAATTTCTCCGTTATCCATAAATAGAACCTGATTGGCGACCTCTTTAGCAAAGCCCATTTCATGAGTGACGACAATCATCGTCATTTGTTCTTCAGCGAGTGTTTTCATTACTTGCAGCACTTCACCCGTTAATTCCGGGTCTAGGGCTGAAGTAGGCTCATCAAACAGAAGAATCTCTGGCTCCATCATTAAAGCTCTCGCAATAGCGACCCTTTGTTTTTGTCCGCCTGAGAGATTTCCAGGATATGTGCCTGCTTTATCCGCTAACCCAATCTTCTCGAGAATTTCCATGCTGCGCTTGTGAAGGGATTCCGCAGATTCCTTTTTCACCATCTTAGGAGCAATTTCTAAATTTTCTCTTACCGTAAGATGAGGAAATAGATTAAAGTGCTGAAAAACCATCCCCATTTTGGACGTAATCCGATTCAATTCCTGCGGTTTGGAATACTCACCATTTTTAACTAGGTAATTACCATCTATACAAATGCTGCCATCATCGATTTTCTCAAGATGAATCAGGCTTCGAAGCATGGTGCTTTTTCCTGAACCGGAAGGGCCAATGACGGCGATGACATCATTCTTTTTAACATCAAATGTAATTTGCTTCAGGACATTTAAATGACCGTATGATTTTTTTAGGTTGGATACTTCTATGATAGCCATAATATCAATCCTTCTTATTCAAATTTATAGCGCCGTTCTAGCCATTTAAAGAGCAACGTTAAGATAAGCGTAATTCCTAAATAAATAATGCCGGCAATGAAAAACGGCACAATGGTAAAGTCGCGGTTGACGGCTGTCTGGGCAAAGTGCAAAAGCTCCGGTACAGCGACAGCATATAGCAATGCAGTATCCTTAACAAGTGTCACCGATTCATTTGAAACAGCAGGGAGCGCAATACGGAACATTTGCGGCAGTACTATTCTTGTCGTTGTCTGCCATTTGCTTAAGCCAAGAACCTGTGAAGCCTCATATTGTCCCTTATCAATAGCCAAAAGACCACCACGGAAAATTTCCGCGAAATAGGCGGCGTAATTCAAAATAAAGCCTAAGCAGGCTGCAACAAAACGGTCAAGCACTAAATATTCCCCGATTACAGGGATAAGCGGGAGCCCGAAACAAATAAATAATAATTGCAAGAGGAGCGGGGTTCCACGCATCACATAAATATAGGCCTGTGCCAACCACGAAAGAGGCTTGATCGAACTTTTTACAGCTAAAGTTAAAAGAAAGCCTAATGGAATGGACACTATGATGGCGATAATAAATAATAGGATTGTCATCTGAGCCCCTTCAAGCATGGGCTTAATAATTGTGAGAATGTAGTCCATCATGAAAGAATTCCTCCAAAAACAAAACAGGCTTTCCGAGGGAAACCCTGTTTGCTTCTATAATTTGTACGATTAATTTAGAACTTTGTCTTCACCAAACCATTTTTCTGAGATTTCAGCAGCAGTACCGTCCGCGCTCAACTCATCAAGGGCTTTTTGCAGTTCTTTTAATAACTCATCGTTCCCTTTTTTCACACCTACACCGTATTCCTCTGGCGCTAATGATTCATCGAGAACCTTAAATGTACCCTCTTCTTGGGCCATATAGTAATCAATAACGACTTCATCAATGATAACCGCATCTACTCGGCCAGACTTTAAGTCACTTAAAGCAAGAACATTATCGGCGTATTCGGAAACAGACTTGATGCTGTCTTTAATCGGATTTGCATTTAAGGCATCAGATGCAGAGGAAAGACTTTGAAGACCAATCACCTTTCCATCCAAATCAGCCAAAGTGCTAATGTCAGAATCAGCTTTTGTTGCAATTACTTGGGCATTCGCTAAATAAGGCTTTGTGAATAAAACCATTTCTTTTCGTTTATCAGTAATGGTATACCCATTCCAGATGAGGTCGATTCGTCCGCTGCTGAGTTCAGATTCCTTTGTTTTCCAATCAATCGGCTGGAATTTAACTTCTTTCCCCATTTTTTCAACTGCAGCTTTCGCATAATCGATATCAAAGCCTACAAGATTATTATCCTTATCACGGAAGCCCATAGGAGCAAATTTATCGTCAATTCCAATAATAATTTCGTTATTCTTCGTGCTGGCATTTGATGAACAGCCTGCCAAAATAGTAAAAACAGTAAATAAAGATAGAATAATAGCTGAAAAACGTTTCATTAGTAGTAGACCACCTTTTGTTATAATCCTTTAGTGCGTTACCATGTTATCATGATAACAAGATAAAATAAAAAAGTAAATAGAAATATTAGGAGATTGATTCTAGTAAAAAAGCTGAGGAAAATTAGACAATAAAAAAAGAGGGGAGCGGCCCCTCTTTCATTAGAAAAATCCTATCATGTTGCTTAAGCATTTAAAGCCAGCTGAAGCATCGTTTCAATACCTGCTGGAATCGTATCCTCATCTACATCAAATTTTGGATGATGGTGAGGGTACTGGCTTTTCTCTCCTTGCATGCCAATGTTGACGAAAGCCCCAACTCTTTCCTTCAAATAAAAGGAATAGTCTTCTGCTCCCATTACGGGATCAATGGACATAAACACGCCTTCACCAAAGGTTTTTTCGATGATTCCTTTTGCATATTCGCATGCTTCTGGATGATTGTATAACGGTGGAGTCCCTTCGATAAAATGATAATGACCTTTTGCGCCAAAGCTTGCACAAATGTCCTTTGTTAATTGCTCTGTTTTTTCGTGCATTAATTCGGCGCCTTCAAATGTTAGGGCCCGAATCGTACCTTGCAGCGTCACCTTATCTGGAATGACATTATAGGAATTACCAGCTTGCATGCCTCCAATTGAAATCACGCCCGCGTGCAAAGGATTCAGGTTTCGGCTGATAATGGATTGGAACGACTGAATAAGATGAGTGGCAATATAGATTGGATCGACCGCCTCATGAGGATAACCGCCATGTCCGCCTTTTCCTTCGATCGTGATGTCAAAGTCATCACTGGAAGCCATTGCATAGCCTGTGGCAAATCCGATTTTGCCAAGCGGCACACCGGACATATAATGGATTCCGTAAATAGCGTCCACACCATCTAAAACGCCCTCTTTCACAAGCTGCTTCGCTCCACTAGGAGACGCTTCCTCAGAGCTTTGGAAGATGAACACAATATTATTTTTTACTAAATGCGGATTCGAGCTCATCCATTTAGCAACGGCGAGCAGGGTAGCTGTGTGGGCATCATGGCCGCATCCGTGCATAACGCCTGGAACAGTTGAAATGTAAGATTTGTCTCCCTCTTCTTGAAGGGGAAGGGCATCCATATCCGCTCTAAGTGCAATTGTTTTTTTTCCTTCGGTCCCTTTAAAATAGCCGACTACATTTGGTGCTGAAAAACGATTGTCAACGGCAATTCCGAATTCAGCTAATCTTTCCTTTACATAAGCAGCTGTTTCGTATTCTTGCCCCGATAGCTCAGGGTGCATATGAAAATGTCTCCGAAGTTTAATTGTCCAGTCGATTAAATTTGAATCAACTAATTTTGTCTGTAGCATGATGAATGAAACCTCCAAATCATAATTAAGTCATAAAACTTTTGGTCATGGAAAAGCCTATGGAGCATGCGGTTAGGATTAAAGGTTTCCTCCGCATACCCCATAGGTGAATTCAATTCTTAAAAAGGCCCGTATTTTATCATTTGTGCAATCAGCAGGAAAACAATCGCTAGTCCTACTTGAATGAATATAAATGGGAGTACCCATTTTACCCATTTTGTATAAGGAATGCCAGCCATCGCAAGCCCCGCAATGAGTACGCCTGATGTTGGGAATATAGAATTGGATATCCCATCACCAAGCTGAAACGCTAGAACGGCTGTCTGTCTTGTCACGCCTACTAAATCAGACAGAGGAGACATAATTGGCATTGTAAGAGCCGCTTGTCCGCTTCCAGATGGAACGAGGAAATTTAGAAACAGCTGAACGAAAAACATCCCCATTGCATTTAAGGCTGGCGGAAGCAGACCTAGGAAGGAAGAAGAGTAATAAAGAATTGAATCCATCAGTTTCCCATCCTGGATGACAACAAGGATCGCCTGCGCAAATCCAATGATGATGGCTCCGCTGATGACTTCTTTTACTCCTTCTAAAAAGCTGTCTGCAATTTTATTCGGGCTTAATTTTCCGATGACCCCGGCAATAACTCCAAATAATAGGAAGAGGGCGCCGATTTCAGTTATATACCAGCCTAGTTTTAAAACGCCAAAAATGAGTGCAACAAAGTTAAGAAGAAAAACAATTAATACTAATTTATGACGAGTTTCGAGCTTTATTTGTGTTTGCTTATTTTTACTTGTTCCTTCATGGAAATTGCCAAAAAATTTAAGCTCAGGATTTTTTTTGATTTTTTTAGCATAGCGATAAATATAAATAACTCCTGCTAAATAGAAAGCCGCGAGAAGAACTAGCCTTAAACCCATGCCAGAAAAAGTTGGCAGTTCGGCAATGTTTTGGGCAACCCCAATGTTAAATGGATTCATAACGGCACTCATAAATCCAATATTCGCTCCAAGTGCTACAATCGCATACCCAACCATGGCATCAAAGCCTAAAGCAATAGCTAATGGCGTAATGATCCCTATATAAACGATCGTTTCTTCCGCCATCCCCATCAATGTGCCGCCAGCCGCAAAAAACAGCGTTACTACTGGAATAAGCAATAATTCTTTATTGGCTAGCTTGTTAGTAATACTGACAATCAAAGCATCGAGAGCGCCAGTCGCCTTTAATACGCCAAAGGCGCCGCCCACAAGTAAAACGAAAAAGATGATTCCTGCTGCTTGGACCATGCCTGAATGAATGCTAGTAAAGATATGAAAGAATCCAACTGGAGATGGGTCCGTAAAATGAAATGAGTCCGGAACGACAATCGTGCGTCCAGCCTTCTCAATTCTATCATATTCTCCTGCTGGCAAAATATAAGTCAAAATCGTAGCGATGACAATGACAAAGAAAATGAGGACAAAAGCATTGATGTTCAATCCTTTTTTGTCTTGTTGAATAGGATTATCCATTTTTAAGCTCCTTTATTGTAAAATAATAAAATTGTCGATATTCCGATGAAGCGGAAATAGTCCATCGACAAAGACCATGACTATATGAATGTAAATAAGTTCACAAAATGAATTTTTATGCACTTTATTGTAAGATGCATTCAATTATATTGCAATAATAATTTGCGATTTAAAAAAATTGGTTAGATTGGCATAGTGGAATATATTCATAGGAATTATTCCTATTTAGGAAAATTATTTATCCATAATTAATATTTGGATACTATAGCGATTTTAGTCAAATACCACCCCGTTTCCCTTGAAAAAATTGTAATTTAGCCCAAATTACTTTTAAAAAGAAGAGATATAGAGCGACGTCTATAATATTTGGAAATATGGAAATAATGGGACTTTTATATTGTTAAATCCTTCTTCAGCCGTTATGATGGTGATAAAATATAGGGGAGGGATATCTTGGAAAGTAAGGTGCGTTCCCGTGGCGATATATATTATTTTATCAGCGCTCATTTCTCTTGTTGTGATTTGCGCTGTGCGTGACCGTAAGAATTGGAAGTAGCTTAAAAAAATAAAAGGGACCGAGGCAAGTGGTTTTCCTTTACTAGAAAGAAGGTACTTATTTTGCTAGTCATATCAGAAAAACAACTGCGATCCATGTATACAATGAAGGACGCGATTCAGGACTTGGAACAAGCTTTACAACATTACATAGAAGGAAAAATTCTTAATCCGCACAGGACGGTTCTGGAATTCCCCGAAAAGAATGCATCGGCCCTCTATATGCCTAGTGCCATGGAGCCAATCGGAAAAACGGCTGTCAAGGTAGTCACCATTTTTCCAAACAATCCATCAGTAGGGAAGAAGACCACTCAGGGTGTCATTGTTTTAAGTGACACCGACAATGGAGACCATCTTGCTTGCATGAATGCCTCTTATTTAACAAGGCTTCGTACGGGGGCGGTAAGTGGGATCGCAACGAAGTATCTTGCGAAGGAAACAGCATCAACGGTAGCAGTCATTGGCTGTGGCGGAATGGCAGAGGAGCAGCTTCAGGCTGTTCTGGAGGTTCGTGATATTAAGAAAATCTTGCTTTATAATCGAACAAAAGAAAGAGCACATGCATTTGCTGATAAAATTGCAGATCTTAGCCCAGAGTATAAAGGCGAAATTGCGATTATAGGTCATGCAGATGAAGCTGTTTCGAAAGCAGAGATCGTTATTTGCAGTACGCGCTCAGAAACTCCTGTTTTTTCAGGGGAAGCGCTGCAGCCTGGAACACATATTAATGGTGTTGGATCGTATCTCCCGCATATGCAAGAGGTAGACGTACAAACTCTTCGTAAATGCTCAAAAATTGTTGCTGATACGATTGAAGGAGTAAAAGATGAGGCTGGTGATTTTATTATTCCTGCAAACAGAGGAGAATGGAGTTTTTCAGACCTTCATGGGGAAATTGGAGAGCTGGCAGCAGGGAGAATCGCTGGCAGGGAATCGGATGAAGAGATCACCTTTTTTAAATCAGTTGGGATTGCATATTTTGATTTGGCTGTTGCATCGGCCGCCTATGAAAAGGCTATTAAGCTCGGTGTAGGAAGAAAAGTAGAAATATAAGAAGGTAGTTTAAAAGGGTTCAAACAAAGAAAATCAATAGTGTTGATATGAGAAGGGGCATCCAGTAGTCGAAAAATCGACTTATTAGATGCCCCTTGCTTTTTTTCTTAATTTTAGCGGACAGACAATCCTCTATTTCCATAAATTCGCATATTTATCGAATGAATCGGACACAGGATCCGCTAATGAATGAAATCTATAAGAAAATAGCTTTCTTTTCACTCAATAGCGGAACCCAAGTCTATTAACTTCTAAAAAGCAATCTTTTTAGATAAATAACGGAACCAGGGTCCTTTTTTTAACGAATTCCTTTCATGAAGCTCTGAATTTTTGGAGCTAACATAAAAAGGATGATCGAAAGCACGATGGAAGCCCCGCCGATGATGCCAAAGTACATCATTTCCGTTTCTGGTGAATAGAACTTAACGATTTGTGCATTAATCGCCCCTGCAGCTGCTGTTGATAAAAACCATAGACTCATTGTCTGTGCAGAGAAAGCAGCAGGTGCTAATTTCGTTGTAGCTGAAAGTCCTACAGGTGATAAGCATAGTTCGCCAAGAGAGACAATTAAATAACTTAGTGCAAGCCATATTGGACTAACTAGCGAATCTCCGCCACTCAAATACCCTGGCAATAGAATGACGATAAAGGATAATCCAGCTAATAATAAAGCGATTGAAAACTTTTGCGGAATGGTTGGCTGGCGCTTCCCTAACTTTATCCAAAGCCAAGCAAATACAGGTGCAAAGATGATAATAAATAATGCTGGCAGAGATTGGAACCAAGCAGGTGAAATATGAATGCCTGCAAAATCTAATTGTGTACGCTTATCTGCATAGTTTGCAAGAATAGTAGCCCCTTGATCATAAATAACCCAGAACATGACAGAAGCAATAAAAAGCGGAATATAGGCAATGACTCGAGAACGTTCCACATCTGTTGTTTTTTTACTGCGGTACATCACAATGAAATACAAAGTTGGTATTAAAATACCAAGAACTCCAATGAATGCAATAAATACATCAAAAGTTAAATACCCTGCAGGAATAGCGACTGCACAGATGGCAGCGATTGCAATTACAGATAAAACAAAAATTGTAAATACCTTTTTCTTCTCATTTGGAGATAGTGGATTAGGAACGATTGTTCCTGCAAGCCCGAGATTTTTTTTCTTAGTAAAAATAAAAACGAGTAATCCTAAAAACATCCCAATAGCAGCAAAACCGAAACCTAGGTGGAAGCTTTTTCCCATAGCGCTGCCTGTGATTAACGGAGCAAGGAATGCGCCAAGGTTAATTCCCATATAAAAAATACTGAAGCCAGAATCACGTCGTCCATCTTCTTCGCTATACAAGTCACCAACAATACTAGAAACATTCGGTTTCAATAATCCGGTACCAAGTACAATCAGCACCATGGAAATAAAGAACATCGTTGTATTTCCGGGAATAGCCAAAGCGACATGACCAAACATAATTAAAATTCCGCCGTAAAATACAGCTTTAGATGTGCCGATTAACCTATCTGCCATCCAGCCGCCAATAATTCCCGACATATAAACGAGTGCACCGTAAATCGACATAATTGATAGCGCAAATGACTGATCTAATCCTAAACCGCCTTTTGACACTTCATAGTACATATAGAATACAAGAATAGCCCTCATACCGTAATAGGAGAAACGCTCCCAAAATTCAGTGAAGAATAATGTAAATAGTCCCTTTGGGTGACCAAAAAACCCTTTTCTGGGAACGCTTTCAACAATTTGTTGCCTGCTAATATTTGACATAAGACGACCTCCTTATTATTCTATAATACTTTCGAAAGTTCGAAATTGTCAAAAGGGTATTTAGGGAAAAGAAGATACTCAGCCTCTAAACCTTGGTATAATTGGATTTCGATTACCAAATTTCTAAAATTTAGTTTTTTTGAAATAATAAATATATATTATGTTTTTCTTCGGATAGGAAAAACAAAAAAGAAGCAAGGACTCCTTGCTTCTTTTCATTAAATGACAAGCACTTCTAAAATTAACGAATCCCTTTCATAAAGCCCTGAATTTTCGGAGCTAAGATAAATAGGATGATGGAGAGTACGATGGATGCTCCACCAATGATACCGAAGTAAGCCATTTCTGTTTCAGGTGTGTAAAATTTAACAATTTGTGCATTAATAGCTTGAGCAGCAGCGTTTGATAAGAACCATAAGCTCATCGTTTGCGCTGAGAAGGCTGCAGGCGCTAGTTTAGTCGTAGCAGATAGACCAACTGGTGATAAACATAATTCACCAAGGACGGCGATGAATATACTTAGGACAAGCCATAATGGATTAACCAATGTATCAGTACCGCCAAAGTACGCTGGTAAAAGAATTACAAGGAATGATATACCAGCGAAAAGTAAAGCTATCGAGAATTTTTGCGGGATAGATGGCTGGCGATTTCCTAGTTTCACCCAACCCCAAGCAAATACTGGTGCCAAAACAATAATAAACAACGGGTTTAATGATTGGAACCAAGCTGGTGAAATCGTAATTCCTGCAAAGTTTAACTGTGTCCGAGTATCCGCATAAGCTGCAAGGATGGTAGAACCTTGCTCTGCAATGGCCCAGAACATGACGGAAGCAATGAAAAGTGGAATATAGGCAATGATTCTTGAGCGTTCTACATCAGTTGTTTTTTTACTGCGATACATGACAACGAAATAAGCAGTTGGAATCAAAATACCCAAAATTCCTACAAGTGCAATAAAGCTATCAAACGTTAGATACCCGGCTGGAATGGCAATTGCACAAATAATAGCAATAATAACGGCGACTAATCCAAATATCGTAATGGTCTTTTTCTTCTCATCTGGTGAAAGTGGATTGTGTACAATGGTGCCAGCGAGACCAAGATTTTTTTTCTTTGTAAAAATAAATACTAATAACCCTAAAAACATTCCGACAGCAGCTATACCGAAGCCTAAATGGAAGCTATAACCCATTGTACTTCCGACAATTAGTGGTGCAAGGAACCCTCCAAGGTTAATGCCCATGTAGAAAATACTGAAGCCGGAATCTCGGCGATTATCTTCTTCGCTATAAATTTCCCCAACAACACTTGAAACGTTTGGTTTCAATAAACCTGTACCAAGTACAATCAGTACCATGGAAATAAAGAAAAGTGTGATATTTCCAGGTATAGCTAAGGCTAAATGACCAAACATAATCAAAATCCCGCCGTAGAAAACGGCTTTTGACGTTCCGAATACTCTGTCGGCTAACCAGCCGCCGATGATTCCCGACATATATACTAATGATCCGTATATGGACATAATGGCAAGGGCAGTAGGCTGGTCAATACCTAATCCGCCTTTTGACACTTCATAGTACATATAGAAAACGAGAATGGCTCTCATTCCGTAATAAGAGAAACGCTCCCAGAATTCTGTGAAGAAAAGGGTAAACAATCCTTTAGGATGTCCGAAAAATCCCTTTTGCGGGACGCTCGCAACAATTTGCTGCTTATCTATTTTAGACATGTAAAAATCCTCCTTACTTTTTTCTATAATTTGCAATCTTACAGAAAGCTATTCGTATTAAAAAAATAATGAATAATATTATTCTATAATACTTTCGATAGTTTTAAATTGTCAAAAACTATTTTTTAACAGTGGGTGATGAAATTGTTTTAATCATTGTAATATAAGCTATTATGCAAAAGCGGTCAATAAAAATAAGTTATTTTAAAATAGTGAATTTATTTTGATAAAGAGGAATATTCAACATTATCATTGCTTCTAGTTAAATGAAAAGCAGCTGTTATTTTTTTGCGTTATGTTATAATTTTCTAAAAAAGGGGGAGAAGGGATGAAAGATCAGGTACTTCATGCAATTCAAGATATTTATCCGGATGACTTTGCCTGGTGCTATGGGTGTGGCCGCTTAAACGAGAATGGCCACCATTTTAGAACGGGCTGGTTAGGGGAAAAGACGGTAACGTTGTATACGCCTAAAGAAGAGCATACCGCCATTCCGGGGTTTGTTTATGGAGGTTTAATTGCATCACTCATTGATTGTCATGGAACAGGATCTGCCGCATTGGCTCTGCACCGTAAAAATGGGCATGAGATTGGGGATGGAGCGGAGCCGCCGCGATTTGTAACTGGCTCCTTAAAGGTTGACTTTCTTAAACCGACCCCTCAAGATGTCCCATTAAAAGCAATAGGGGCTGTAACCGAAATACATCCGAAAAAGTGGAAGGTTGATATCGAAGTGTTTGCCGAGGATGTGGTATGCGCCCGCGGCGAAGTCATCGCGGTTGTCATGCCCAGCACATTTGCCAAGACGGAATAAATAATTCAAGCAGGAGGGAAGACCTCCTGCTTGAATTATATCGAGTATGGCAAAAGGATTTTGACATGGGTCCCTTTGGATGAACTCTCGATCATGATTTCTCCTTCATGCTCTGCAATAATGTTTTTGCAAATCATTAATCCTAGCCCCGTTCCTTTCTCCTTCGTTGTGAAGAAAGGCTCCCCGACTCGAGTAAGTAAATGTTCTGGGATCCCTGAACCTTCATCAGTGATCTGAATCATGATCCAGGCAGGATGCTGCTGTCGAATATCAATATGTATGGCACCGCCTTTGGGCATGGCCTCAATTGCATTTTTAAGAAAATTAATAAACACTTGTTTTAGTTTGTTTTCATCACAATTAATAATGGGCAGGTTTTGCTCGATCGACTTGATGATTTGGATATTATTTAAATTTGTTTGGGTTTCTAATAAGGTGAGGACATGGTTTAATACAACCTCAATGTTTTTCTGGGCAAGTTTTGATTCTTGAGGCTTGGCTAGCCATAATAACTCATTTAGAATCGTTTCAATTCGATTAATCTCTGAGTTAATGACATCGAAGTATATTTTATTTTGCTTAAAGTCGCTTTCCATCATTTGAAAGAAGCCCTTTATGGCTGTTAAAGGATTCCTAACCTCATGTGCAATTCCGGCTGCTAACTGGCCGGCAATTGTCAGCTTTTCCGAATTAATCATCAATTCCTTTGTCTTTTCTCTTTCACTGACATCACGCATAATCATGTAGACAGCCGGAGTATTTTCAAATATTGTTGGGATCGTTTTTAATTCAATAGGAATGATCTTTCCATCCATGCGAATGAATTTCTTTTCAAATGGGCCAACAGAATGAATATGTAAATTGCGCTGTTTAAAACACTCATGGTCCTGATAAAAAATAAAGTCATAAATCGGTCTCCCGATAATATTTTCTTTATGCAGCAGCCCAAGCATCTCGATTCCTGTTGCGTTAATAAAAATACATTTTTCATCTTTTAAAATAATGACTCCATCCGGTGATTCCTCCACTAAGCTGTGATATCTGCCCTCACTTTCACGGAGCTTTTCTTCCGCTAACTTTCTGTCAGAGATATTCTGAATCTGACTGATGTAGAATAAAGGGCTGCCGTCCTCATCTCTCACTAATGAAACGCTCATTAAAGCCCAAATATACTGTTGGTTCTTATGGATATAACGTCTTTCCATTTGATATGAATTCCTTTTCCCTTCGAAAAGAACTTGAACAATATGTTCATCTATTTCTGCATCCTCTGGAGGAAGGATATCCATAATCGTTAATTGTAACAGCTCGTTTTCTTCATAGCCCAAACTGTCACATAAAGACTGATTCGCCTTTACTATTTTTCCATCCAATGAGATGAGTGCCATTCCTATTCCTGCGTGTTCAAAGGCATGGATGAATAATAACTGATTATCTAAATTAATTTTATTCATCATGAATACTCCTTAATAATGATTTATTCATTCTTAGTTACAGGATTTATGTAGTTAATTTAAAGGATTAGGAAAATATATTGCTTAATAAAAACTCCTCGTGTTTTAAAAACTACCTTTAGGAAAATAGTCACTTAACAATATAATACCATTATTGGAAAAAAATCATAGGAATTGCTAGGTGTCTTATGCCCAAGGATAGTAGGTCGGTGATGTTCCGTAAGTTATGTAAAAATCATAAACCTAGATTTTTTCAATACAATAGGTAAGGGGATTTTT
>NZ_JBALPC010000008.1:0-27987 GCF_036965225.1 Bacillus sp. JJ1474
TATTTAAATTATCAAAAAATGAAATTGCATTTCAAAAAATGAAACCGTTAGGAGTGTCATAATGGTTCAAAAAGTTTTAGAAGTAGACGAGCTAAAAGTTGGAATTAAAGATGAAGATAATCGGAAGATAGCCATTGTGAATGGAATAAGTTTCCACCTCCATAAAGGTGAAACACTTGGAATTGTTGGAGAATCGGGCTGCGGAAAAAGTATGACGTCTCTTTCATTAATGGGTCTTTTACCTCCAGGCGTTGAGAGGCTTGAAGGAAATATTCGCCTCGGAAGCCTAAATTTCAAGGATTTCGCCAAGAAGGATTGGAGGAAAATCCGTGGGAAAAAGATTTCGATGATTTTCCAGGAGCCAATGAGCTCATTGAACCCGGTCCACAGGATTGGGGATCAAATAAATGAAATGGTTTTAAACCACGAAAGCATCTCGAAAAAAGAGGCGAGAGGCCGCGCTTTGGAAATGCTTAAACTTGTCGGTATCCCAAGACCGGAACAAGTACTGAATGAATATCCTCACCAGCTTTCTGGAGGGATGCGTCAAAGAGTGATGATTGCAATGGCTCTTTCCTGTAATCCGGAAGTCCTTATAGCAGACGAGCCTACAACGGCTCTCGATGTAACAATCCAGGCGCAAATCTTAGAATTAATGAAGAAATTGCAAGAACAGCTGCACATGTCCATTGTTCTTATCACTCATGATCTTGGGGTTGTAGCGGAGATGTGTGACAGAGTGATTGTCATGTATGCGGGAGAGGTTGTAGAAGAGTCGCAAGATGTTGATCTTTTCGATCATCCTCGGCACCCTTACACGAAAGGGCTTCTAGCCTCATTGCCGGATATTAATGAACAGAAAGAATATCTATCTTCCATTCCTGGAATTGTTCCAGCTCCGGGTAAAATGCCTGCCGGTTGCAGGTTTGCACCAAGATGCTCATTTGCGCATGAAAGATGTAAAGAAGTTCCTCCGTTATTTGAAATGGATAATGGTTCAAAGGTGAAATGCTGGCTTTATGAACATGGTGAGTCGGAGGTGACCGCAACATGACAGCACTGGACAGTAACGTATTATTAAAGGTTGAAAATCTGAAAAAACACTTTCCTATTAAAGGAGGAGTGTTCGGAAATAAAACTATGAAACATGTGAAGGCAGTAGATGGAGTCTCTTTTGAAGTAAAGCAAGGTGAAACCTTTGGGATTGTTGGAGAGTCAGGCTGCGGAAAAAGCACCACGGGCAGAACCATTCTCAGACTTCTTGAACCAACCGAGGGAAATATCTTTTTTCAAGGGAGAAATATCGCTGAACTTAATAAAAGTGAAATGAGACTGTTAAGGAAAGATATCCAAATTGTGTTTCAAGATCCTTTTGCTTCCCTTAATCCCCGAATGAAAGTCAAAAACATTATTGAAGAACCGCTTATTAATTTCGGTGTTACTGACCGCGATGAGCGGGAAAAAAGACTCTTGGAAGTGGCTGATCAAGTTGGATTAACGGCAGCCCAGCTTACACGTTTCCCGCATGAATTCTCGGGTGGTCAACGCCAGCGGATAGGTATTGCAAGGGCACTAATCTCAAAGCCAAAACTAATTATTGCTGATGAGCCTGTTTCAGCATTGGATGTTTCGATTCAGTCACAGGTTTTAAATTTAATGAAGGACTTACAAAAAGAATTCGGGCTCACCTATATCTTTATCTCACATGATTTAAGTGTTGTGAAACATTTCTGTGATCGGATTGGAGTCATGTATCTCGGTAAGATGGTAGAAATTGCTGAGAAAAACAGTTTATATAATGAACCGTTGCATCCTTATTCAGAGGCGCTCCTATCAGCACTGCCTAGTCCGCATCCTTTGCATAAGAAAAAGAGGATCATTTTAACCGGGGATGTCCCAAGTCCGTCCAATCCGCCTAATGGCTGTACATTCCATCCACGATGTTCTTCTTGTATGGATATCTGTAAAACAGAACGGCCATCATTACAGGCCATCCGTAATAACCACGCAGTTTCTTGCCATTTGTACGAAGGGGCCGAAAAAAATCAGAAACAACTGGTGACTTCGCATGAGTAAAACATTAGAAAAAGCTTTGAATTTACTAGATTATTTTACAGAAGAGAAGCCTTATTGGCGGCTTGACGAAATATCCAACCATTCAGGAATACCAAAAGCAACAGCCTTTCGCTTATTAAGAACGTTTACTGAACTTGGATATTTGCAGCGAATAACGTTTCAGCAAGATGGTTTAGTGGTTGATGGCGAAAGCTACGGATTAGGCCTGAAATTTCTTGAAATGGGAGAAAGAGTGGCAGAAAGATTTGAAATTCGCCGGGTAGCTCTCCCTTATATGAAGAAACTTCAGGAAACATTTAATGAAGCCGTGCAGCTAGTCATCCGCGATCAATATGAAGGTGTCTATATTGAAAAAGTGGAAAGTACGCGGCCTGTTCGCCTTTACACAAAAGTTGGCCGGCATGCTCCACTTTATGCGGGTGCGTGTACGCGCATGCTTCTCACTTTTTTGCCGGAGGAAATGATAGAAAAGGTATTGGAGAAACCCCTAACTAACTATGCTAGTCAAACGCCGAAAACAAAAGAGGAAGTGCTTAAGCTAATTGCACAGACAAAGCTAGAAGGGTTTTCATACAGCGATTCTGAGTTAGAAGAAGGTACAGTATCGATTGCCGTCCCTATATTTGACCGGTCTGGTTCGGTTCCGTATTCAATTAGTATTGCAGGATTTTCCACTTCATTTCCAAGGGAAAAGATCCAGCCTATTCTGGGTCCGCTTTGGGAGGCTGCTGCAGGGATTTCAAAAGAAATCGGTTACAACTATCCATATCCATATGGAGAAAAAATAAAAATAGAACAATAACAGGAGGGAAACAGGGAATGAAAAAGAAATTTTCAGCATTATTTGCACTATTTTTGGCCTTTACACTCGTTCTTACTGCATGTTCAGGCGGCGGGAAAGATGAGGCTAGCACAAGCCCAAGTAAGAGCAGTGGAGAAAATCCGGCAAAAGACCGCGGCAATGAAATCGTTATTGGTGTTTCTGGCGATCCGCAAAACTGGGATCCAATTGATACATTTCTTTTAGATTGGAGTACAATTGCCACTTCCGTATTTGAAGGACTTGTAGACCGTAATTTGGATTTAGAACTGCAGCCAGGTCTTGCTGAGAGCTGGGAGTATTTAGATGACAAAACATTGCAATTCAAGCTTCGTCAAGGTGTTAAGTTTCATAATGGAGAACCGTTCAATGCTGAAGCTGTCAAATTTACTTTTGATCGTTTGCTAGGTGAAGAAGGTCAAAAAGGACCGCAATATTCGAACTATACATCTATTGACAAGGTTGAAGTTGTTGATGAATTCACAGTGAACTTTAATTTAAAAAATTCAGATCCTGTTCTATTAACGAAGCTGGCTGGATACGGGGCAGTCATTGTACCGCCTCAGTATATACAGGAAAAAGGGGACGAGAACTTCAACAACAATCCAGTAGGAACTGGCCCTTTTAAAATGACTAGCTACAAACGTGACCAAGAAATTGTTCTAGAAAAGAACGCTGATTACTGGAAAGAAGGATTACCAAAGCTAGACAAAGTTGTGTATAAAGTAATTCCTGAAGCATCTACAAGATTAGCAGAATTGCAAACAGGAAAAATTGACATTATGAAGCGTGTAGAGGTAGCACAGGCTGAAACAGTAAAAGGCACTGATTTCTTAGAATTAAAAGATGTTGGTACACCAACCGCCTTCTCTTTACGATTTGATGTGTCAAAAAAACCGTTTGATAACAAACTTGTTAGACAGGCAATCAACTATGCGGTGGACAAGCAGGCGATCATTGACGAAATTCTTGGCGGGTACGGAAAACCAATCAGTACGTTCCAAAGTGAGCTTTCTTTCGGAAACAACCCTGACTTAAAGCCATACCCTTATGATCCTGAAAAAGCGAAAGAGTTATTAAAAGAAGCTGGAGTACAAGAAGGAACTGCCATTGACCTATTCATCCCTGGTAATGATGGAAACTTTAAAGAGATCTCTCAAGCTGTTTCATTCTTCTTAGAGGAAGTAGGCTTAAAGGTAAATATTAATAGTGTTGATAATACAACATTAATTTCAGATTTAATTCCAAACGCTAAAGCTGGTCATATGTACCGTCAAGGATGGGGCGGATGGACACTTGATTTCGATAACACAGCTTATTTAATGTATTACGAAGGTGAACAATGGAATCCGTCTTACAAAAATGAAACGGTTGAAGAGCTTCTTCGCAAACAGCGTTCGTCTATCAACCAGGAAGAACGTGAAGCAATCTTCAAGGAGCTAACAGAATTACTTTATGATGAAGCACCTGAACTGAATTTATATTCAGCTGTTGATTTATATGCAGTAAACAAGAGAGTTCAAAACTTCCAGCCTCCGCATGAAGATCGTATGCGACTAGAAGAGGTTTCTGTTAAATAAAAAACAGATTCTGTGTATGCAAGTCTTTGACAGAAAGAGATAGTATGAATCTCATGCTATCTCTTTCTTTTAATCTATATCATCCAAACTGTTTTAATTGAACAATAAACACGCCTTCAAGGGGGGACAAAAATGATAGCTTATGTTATTCGAAGATTGTTTCACACCATTTTAGTTATTTTCGCCATATCGTTAATTATCTTCTTCTCCATTCGGCTGACTGGGGACCCTGTTTCTGTCATGTTCCAGGCAGGGGAGCCTACAAAAGAGGCGATTGCCGAGGTGAGAGCCAATCTTGGACTAGACAAACCGCTGTATGTACAATATGGGATATTTTTGAAGGGGCTAATTACGTTTGACCTTGGTGAATCTTTCAGGAGCGGAATGCCTGTAATGGAATTAATCAAGGAACGGATTGGTGCTACGTTAGCTCTTGCTTTTGGCGGAATGGCTGTTGCAATTATTATTGCGTTCCCAGTAGGTATTTTATCAGCAGTTAAACGAGGAACGGGTGTTGATTTCTTTGGGCGTATTTTTTCACTAATTGGGATTTCCTTTCCTAATTTCTGGTTAGGTATTATGCTCATCCTTATTTTTGCAGTAAACCTGAAATGGCTGCCGTCCTCTGGCTTTGAGGGCTTCAAGCATCTTATTCTCCCTTCTATTACATTGGGTATGATATTATCAGGGATTTTGGCGAGACTAGTCCGATCCTCTATGCTGGAGGTATTAAATAAGCAATATGTGTCAACCGCAAAATCGAAAGGAATAAGTGATCTGGCTGTTATCATAAAACACGCCTTCCGCAATGCATTATTGCCTACTGTTACATTTATTGGCCTTCAATTTGGTGCACTTCTAGGAGGAACAGTTATTGTTGAACAGATTTTTTCTTGGCCGGGAATTGGCCGGTTAATTATTGATGCCATCAATCAAAGGGATTATCCGGTTATTCAAGGCGGAGTTATTTTTCTAGCAATTGTTATGGTAGTAGTCAATCTGATTATTGATTTAAGCTACACGTTTATTGATCCGAGAATAAAAATCGGGGGGAGTGGCCGTTCATGACATCCTTACAGCTCGAACAAACACCAGAGCAGCAAGTAAGCCCCAAAAAATCATTATTAAAACGGTTTTGGCGCTTTATTAAAAAAAATCCTGCCGGGTTTGCTGGAATCATCCTTGTCGTTCTAAGCTTATCGGCAGCACTCTTTGCCCAATGGATTGTTCCATTTGACCCATCAAAAGCAAGCTTGACATCCCGACTTGCTCCGCCATCTTGGGCAGATGAAACAGGCAAGTCTGTTTATTTTCTTGGCGCAGACCAAGTTGGCCGGGACTTGTTTAGCCGCATCATTTACGGGGCGAAAATTTCATTAATGGTTGGATTTTTCGGTGTTTTAATCTCATTGGTTATTGGCACTGTCCTTGGGCTTATTTCAGGCTACTTTGGAAAATGGCTAGATGATTTCATAATGCGTGTGGCAGATATCCAATTGGCCTTTCCGTTTATTTTGTTTGCCATTGTCGTTATGAGTGTGCTTGGTACAGGAATTTGGAAGATTATCATCATTCTCGGGTTAACATACTGGGTAGGTTTCGCCCGGTTAATCAGGGGAGAAGTAATTTCCTTGAAAGAACAAGAATATATTCATGCGGCTAAGGCGATTGGTGGAACTCACTTTACTATAATCTGGAAGCATATCTTGCCAAATGTGTTATCCTCGATTCTCGTACTAGGAACGATGTATATTGCAGAATTTATTTTATTGGAAGCTTCACTAACATTCTTAGGTTTGGGAGTGGACCCAACCATTCCATCTTGGGGCGGAATGCTTGCAGATAGCCGAAACTATGTCACGACTGCTTGGTGGACAGCTACTTTCCCTGGTATTGCCATTATGCTGACCGTATTGGGTTTTAACTTATTAGGAGATTGGCTCAGAGATAAATTCGATCCAAATATGAAATTGTAGGTGAGGACAAGTGAAGAATATTCTTGCGCTTTGGTCGAAAGAAGGTCTATTGCGTGATAAAAATGGCGATGGAGTTGTTGATAGTACTTCGATTTATATTAACTTGCCCGAACATCTTGTCCCAGAAGGTTTAATAGACTTCTGTGGCCGGTTAGGGTTTGAAACAACATCCCTCTCCTTCCATTTCTTTGAAAAAAGTGATAAAGCTATTCAAATGGATTTTGAACACTCGGAATTATTCACAGCAATAAGGGTAGAGAATCAGCATCTTGTTGTCAGCTATAAAGATGAAATAGAGCTTTCGACCTTGCTTAAGCTTCTAGCCTCCATGGAACCTGAATTAATAACTGAGAAAAGTTCTAGAATTGAATTGAAAGATGGCAGACTTTATAGCGGGCAGACAATTATTCCGACTTTAGCTGTTAGAAAAGATTGTCATAATACTTATCCTAAAATTAATAGTTTAGCGGACTTTTGGAGCTTCTCTGGTATAGGAAAGATCAGTGAGGCGTCCCCTTCTAAAGCATTCAGCATGAATATTGACGTTGAAGACTTATTGTGGACACCTGAACTTTTGCGTGAGCTTTGTCATTTAGCT
The DNA here is from genome assembly GCF_036965225.1 of Bacillus sp. JJ1474. NCBI lineage: Bacteria > Bacillati > Bacillota > Bacilli > Caryophanales > Bacillaceae > Bacillus > Bacillus sp. JJ1474. Next base: position 7,051 of record NZ_JBALPC010000008.1, read on the forward strand.
GCTAGGGGAGCTATGTATTCTACCAAAATCGAGTTTCCTATTACAGGAAATGCAGATGCCGCTTTACAGTTTCAAGTGACGGAAGGTTCCAATATGATGTTAGAACTGCCGTATCCGAATACTTTACGTTTAGCAGGGAATAAAACTAACCTTCCGGCTGCCATTTATCATCTTGCACGGGCAAAACATTGGAGTGAGGGAGGGGAATTTGGATACTGGGAGCAGGAGCATAAATTATCTCAAAAAACAGAGCCCTCGCTTTTGTTTGAAATGAATTGGACAGATGAATGGGAAGCGGACAGAGCTTTTGAGGTTTTAGCAAATGAAAAAGACCTTGAAGGTGCAAATATCGAAATCTATTTATCAGAACCACTGGAAGTTCGAAAAGCCTTAGAGAAAGAGTGGCAGCTTCATTTTCCCCAAATAAAATCCATAACTATTCGCTCTGCTTTCAAAACGGGATTTCATTGGTTTATTGAGGAAGTTTTGCCGGAATTTATAGACTCAGAGATACAAGATGAAGGAATTCAAGGCATTGAAATAAAAGTTCAAAAACAAGCAGGTAAAAATGCACTTGAATTGCCTATTCGCTGGATTCAGGAATTGTATCCCCTTGACAAATATATAGAAAAGGAAATCGGCCTGAAGGCCGAGTTGGTTCAATATGCGTTAGAGGATGGCCTTGAACACACCTATGAGGTCTATCGAATTGGCAAGTTAGGTGAAAAATATTTAATGGGGTATTTGGACGTACCTGTTTCAAAGCTCCCATATGTAGACGAAAAGCATAGTGTTTATCCAAGTTCAAGCGCTGTACGAATACTGAAATTTGGGGAAGAACCAATTGAACATATTGTTCAATCCGACAGGGAACGCTTTTATCGTTTCTATATGCTCGAAGTGCTGCCTAGTCTTAGGCGTGAGGTTTCTAGTTATCGTCCCGGCCAAGGGCATAACCGCCCACTATTTGACCGGATAGAAATAGACGTATGGATGAGTGAGGAAGAAAGAAAATTATCCATTGATGAAGAACGTGTATCCTCCCTTGAAGCATTGCATGAGGATCTTTATTTTAATACACTGGACTACTTTGCCCATATGGGACTAGAGCTTGAAGGGAAGTCATTTGACGCTCCCGGCGGAGTTCACCCGTTTATGCATGTAACGTATAGAGAGAAGCCTAGGGCGCTAATTCGAGTCTATAGCTGGGAAGATAAACAAATAGAGCAATGGACAACGACATCTATTCAGTTTAATCGTGAAGGACATTTTTTTAAGGCTATCATGACAAATGGGCATGAGGAAATAACACGTCCAGTAGAAGCTTTTGAACTTCCTTCACAGCATATTCATAAGGATGTGCAAGATTGGATCAGCCATCAGAGTCAGTATCGGATTTTGTATCCCGACCATTCTTACCGTGGTCATGCAATTCCTGTTTTTGAATGTTTCCTTGATGCAGGTGAAGAGTTTTATTCTACTTTGAAAATGTCTCTATTTAAGAAAACCATTTTTATTGAGGCTGGCCACCATGCCAACGAGGTTTCGAGTACGCCTGCTGTATTAAAATTATTAGAACGGGCCGACGGGCATTTTGATCATTTATTAAAGGATATGAACATTGTTATTCTCCCTCTAGCAAATCCTGATGGGTACGAATTAATGCTAAAACTTACGGAAGAGCACCCGGAATGGAAGCACCATGCAGCAAGATATAATGCAGTGGGCTTGGAATATTCTCTCGTCCGTTTCCATGAAACTGTATTTGGTGAGGCAAATATATATCCAGAGATTTTGCGAAGATGGGCCCCGGATATCATCATTGATGATCATGGCATCCCTTCACATGAATGGGTCCAGCCTTTTGCGGGTTATAATAGCCCGCCGCGCTTTCCTGTCTCATATTTTCTGCCAAGTGCGAAAATATACGGAATTGGAAGATTATCAAAAGGAGAATTCCGGCCAACGCATGAAGTAAATTTAGATGTGATTGCTAATCGAATTAGCCATTGGATCAAAGGTACAAAGATTGAAGAGGAAAATCAGTACTGGAAGGAACGCTTTAAAAAGTACGGCAACCAATGGCTGCCAAAAGTTTTTCCAATCGAAGAGGTTCCCGGTATTCATTTTTATCGGCAGTCGGATGTTGCCCCAAGCTATTCAACAATCGGAATTACAAGATACCCTGAGTGGATTGCAGCTGAGGTTATCTCTGAAGCTGCGGATGAAACTGTGTATGGTGAGGTTCTCGAAAGCTGTATTGAAGCACATATTTTATTTGACTTAGCCATTTTGGAGGCTCTTCAAAAGGCAGAGATTGATGTGGAACGCCATAACAAGAACGGGCTAGGATTAGAACGGAGACGCCCACTTCGACTTTCATAAAGAGAGGGAGTTTTTCTATGAAAACATTATTACTCACTGGATTTGAACCGTTTTTAAAGTTTTCTATTAACCCAACAATGCGTATTGTTGAAGAATTGCATGAAAAAGAGGTTGGAAATTACAAGATTCATAGCGAGGTTTTAACCGTTGATTTCAAAAATTCTGGAAAACAGCTTTTAGCCCATTTAGAGAAAATTCAGCCGGACGCTGTGATTTCATTAGGATTAGCAGGAGGGCGCTATAAAATAACACCCGAACGTATTGCCATTAATGTGAATGACGGCGAGCCAGATAATAGCGGCAATATCCCAGTAGATGAAGTCATACAGGAGGAAGGAGCAGACGGCTACATGACAACCCTTCCTATACGGAAGATGGTGAATCGCCTGATAGAGGAAGGGCTTCCAGCAGAAGTCTCTAATACGGCTGGGACATATCTTTGTAATCATGTAATGTATCAAAGCCTGCACTTTGCGAGCCTGAATAAACGTCAAATGCCTTCCGGTTTTATTCATATACCTGCATCCCATGAGCTGGCAATCCAGCACGGAAAGATTCCGAGCTGGTCTCATGAAGATTTGAAAAAGGCCATTCTCACTTGTATTCAAGTGTTATCTGAAAATGAGTAATCTGCAAAAATATATTCCCGAAGCAATGGTAACTGGAGAGAATAGCATTCGGTTTTGCTTCGGCCAAAATATTGATAGTGAGACTTTTCAGAAGGTACGAAAATTTTGTATGACTGTTGAACGAGATTCAGGGTCATTGATCGAAGAGGTAGTCCCAAGCTATCACGCGGTTACCGTTTATTATAAAAAGGAAATGAAAAATCCCAACAATGATATAAAACGTCTGCTAACGAAATGGGAGCTTTGCAGTGTAGAGGAAACGGAGAATAAAATAAGAAAGCTGCATATTCCGGTATGCTATGATGACGAGTTTAGTTTAGATATAGAAAGAGTAATGAAACACACGCAATTAAGTAAGGAAGAAATTATCTACCTGCATGCTCATCAAACATATACCGTTTATATGATTGGTTTTTTACCCGGTTTTCCCTATTTAGGCGGATTGAATGAAAAATTAGCAACGCCAAGGCTGGATACTCCCCGTGCGAAGGTTTCAAAAGGGACAGTAGGCATAGGAAATAATCAGACGGGGATCTATCCGTTAGAATCTCCTGGTGGGTGGAATATAATCGGGAGAACACCGCTTGGTCTGTATTTACCTGACCGTTCGGAGCCGTTTTTTATTCAGGCTGGCGATCAGCTTGAATTTTTGCCCATTTCAATGGCGGAGTATGACAAGATCAAGAAGCGATTGGAAGAGGATCCAGAAGAGATAAAATCATTTATCATGGATTAGCGGAACAGCCCATGGAAATGGCGTGACCCGATAAAGTTTAATAATGCAATTTATAGCAGAGTTTTCTTATTAGGAAATGACCTTAGTTTATTCAATAACGGCTAGCAGATAAAAATTTTCTTATAAAAAAGGAGGTGCCGTTATGCGCATAGATTTAAATGCTGATGTCGGAGAAAGCTTTGGAACTTTTAAGATTGGTGAGGATAACGAGCTCTTTCCTCATATAACATCAGCAAATATTGCATGTGGTTTTCACGCTGGTGATTTTAACGTCATGCAAGAGACTGTGAAACGAGCAAAGGAACATGGGGTTGGAGTTGGTGCTCATCCAGGCTATCCAGATCTTCAAGGTTTTGGGCGTAGAGTATTGCAGATGGCACCGCGTGAAATTTACAATTGTGTAGTTTACCAAATTGGCGCACTTCGTATTTTTTGTGATATTCACGGTGTTCCACTTCAGCATGTGAAGCCCCATGGGGCCCTTTATAATGCAGCGGCAGAAAACACTGTTGTTGCAGAGGCTGTCGCAGAAGCTGTTTATGATTCTGCAGCTGATGTTTATTTATTCGGATTAACTAATAGTGAATTAGTAAAAGCTGGACAAAAAATTGGTTTGAAAACAGCTTCCGAGGCCTTCGCGGACCGGGTATATACGGATGATGGACGTTTGTGTTCAAGACTTTTACCGAATGCAGTGCTGAATTCATTCGATGATATTCTTGGACAAGTAAAGGAAATCGTGTTTAACAAGAGGGTCAAAACACAATCAGGTCAATGGCTGCCAATGAAGGCGGATACGATTTGCTTTCATGGCGATGGAGAAAATGTTGCCCATCATACAATGTTAATTCGAAAAGCTTTGGAAGAAGCCCGGATCCTTGTTGAATCTATAGGGAAAGAAATATGATTCCACTATTTAAAGTGAGGAAAGCGGGAGTATATGGGTCAATTCAGGACCAAGGCCGAACTGGCTATAGACGGTTTGGTGTTCCAGTATCTGGTGCTATGGATTTCCATGCTTATAAAATGGGGAACTATATTTTAGGTAATGATTTCAATGATCCTGCATTAGAGTTTTTTTTAGGTGGACTTGAGTTAGAAGTTCTCACAGACCATAGAATAGTGATTACGGGTGCTGATTTAGGAGGATTGCTTGATAGTGAACCTACACCATATTGGAAATCCTTTAATATTTTTAAAGGACAGATCCTGAAATTAACTCAACCCATTCGGGGGACTATTACGTATATCATTCCTGAAGGCGGCTTTTATGCTGAAGAACTATTAGGCAGTGCATCTACTTATCCAAAAGGTCAGCTAGGCACTCAGCTAAAAAAGGACATGATTTTATATGCTAGCAAAGAAAAAACTAACAGATTTCAAAGTAGCCTTCGACCAAGCGATATTCCCGCTTATTCTAAGGAACTTTGCGTTAGGGTTTGGCCGAGCCCACACCTAAATCGATTCCGCGAAGAAAGTGTTTATGAATTTTTCAAGTCAACATATTGCATAAAGGTTGGAGACAGAATGGGCTATCTCCTTGAAGGACCTCCTCTTTCATTTATTAATGGAAGCGACATCCTATCCGAAGCAACACAATTTGGTACAATTCAAGTTCCTAATAATGGTCAGCCAATCATATTAATGGCAGACGCCCAAACAATTGGAGGCTACTCAACAATTGGCAAAATAGTAAAAAAAGATCTCTGGAAAGTTGTCCAGCTTCGTAGAGGCTGTAAGATTAAATTCGAAATGCTTGAATAGTTGGCGGTGCACTGTCACCGCCAGAATTTAGTTTTACAGCATAAGAAGGAAATTGAAATTGCAGGAAGATAACTTAAAAGGGGAATTTTAAAGGTTATGGGGAAAGTCATTAATCAAACGATTGATTGAACAGGCGCAAACGGTTGCTGCACAAGGGCTAGGGTCAAATTAATTAAACGTTTGATTGATATGTATGTTCGTATTGGGATCCCATTTCCAAGTTCCAAGGGAAAGCCATTAATTAAACGATTGATTGAGGCACAAACTGTTGCCGCAAGGGCTAGCGGTAGTTTAATCAAACGTTTGATTGAAATAAATGTCCATATTAAACTAAACCTCAATATTAATAGGTTTATCTAAAATTGAGGAAAAGCCATTTCGTTCCTTTCCCCTTTCTATGTCAAAATAAATTGTATTTAATAGACAATAAAGCAGGGGTTTTTAGTTGAGTGCAAGAGGTAAATGATCACGGCGAAAATATACTGTAATTATCGAAAAGTATTTTTGAGCCCACAACTGATGGCAGTAAATCGCATAAATCTCCAAATTTAAATTGTATTCACGGAAAAGAGGAATTAAAAGCCGGTAAGTCTCCCAAATTTACATGGATTCATAAAAAAGCAGAAACAAAGCCCCGAAAGCTTCCCAATTCTTATAATCGCCACAGAAAACTGTAAACAAAAGCAGGTAAGCCTCCCAAATTTACAGAAATCCATAAAAAATCAGGAACAATTCGTTGAATTCTGAATGTTCATGTTTTATACTGTAACCTAACTAATGATCATTAGGTGATGAAAATGACGAAAAACAAAATTAAGGATGCAGCACTAACACTTTTTTCAGTTAATAGCTATGAAGAAACAACTCTGGCTAAGATTGCAGAAATGGTAGGGATTAAAACTCCTTCCATTTATGCGTTTTATAGCAATAAGGAAGATTTATTTTTAACTGTGCTTCATGAAGTATTTAGCCATCACTTTCAATATATTCAGGACATCTCGGACAGCATATCCAATGATACTGCAGAGAGGAAATTATTTACCATTCTACAAGAAATGCATTATTACCATCTGAAGGAAGAGGAGAAAACAAACTTTTATAGGCGATATATGCTTTTTCCGCCGAAAGGATTAGAGAGTAGGGTTCAGGAGGAATTTTTAAAATCTGATCGTTTTTTAGCAAACTTATTGAATAAGATATTTACTTCTGCTATCCAGAAGGGTGAAGTAAGAGAAATTGAGGTTAAAAGTTTAACAGCTAGTTTTTTATGTTTAATGGATGGCTTATTTACACAATTATTTTATTACCCAAAGGATATTGAGGCACTTGAGTGGCGGCTTAAAACGAACTGGAAAATCTATTGGGAAGGCATATCTAAATAATCAACGGGGGATGGAAATGAGACTTTTAGGAATTGAAGAAATTGAAAATATTGCGATTGGTGCTGCTGTATTGGGTACTGGCGGGGGCGGTGATCCGTACATAGGGAAAATGATGGCCATCGAAGCCATAAAGAAATACGGAAAAGTTAGAATGATTACAGTTGATGAATTAAAAGATGATGATTTAGTTGTTCCTGTTTCCTCTATTGGTGCGCCGACTGTGGGTGTTGAAAAAATTGCTTCAGAAGAGGAGCTAACAGCCTCTCTGGAGATGCTTGAAAAGGTGCTGGGAAAAAAAGCAACAGCCATCATGCCTATTGAAGTTGGCGGAATTAACTCACTTATTCCTGTAGCAGCTGCTGCGAAAAAGGGAATTCCTGTCCTAGACGCTGATGCGATGGGGAGAGCTTTTCCAGAGGCACAGATGGTGACATTTCACCTTGATGGACTTTCTCCTGGTGCGGTTACGATGGCGGATGACAAAGGCAACACACTTCTTATGTACCCAATCAACGGTGAATGGTCAGAGCGATTGGCACGTGCGGCTACCATTCAAATGGGCGGACAAGCTAAAATGTGTGATTATGCATTAGAAGGAAAATATGTAAAGCAAAGTGCCATACCCGATACATTAACCCTGGCTGAAGATATAGGGAAAATTATTCGTCATTCAAAGGTTAAAGGATTAAATCCAGTCAAAGAAATGCTTAAGAAACTTGAAGGCTTTGAATTGTTCCAAGGAAAAGCGGTTGATATCCGCCGCCGTATTCAGGAGGGATTTACTAAGGGGGAGGCTTTAATTGAAGGTATAAATAAAAATAAAGATCAGCTTGTCAAACTCTTCTTTCAAAATGAGCATTTATTGGCAGTTGATGCATCGAAAGACAAACCACTTGCCATTACTCCTGATTTAATTGCTGTGTTAGATTTAGAAACCGGCGTTCCGATCACAACAGAGGGTTTAAAATATGGGGCAAGGGTCATTATTATCGCATTCCCATGTCATGAGAAGTGGCGTACAAAAAAAGGAATTGAAACGGCCGGGCCACATTATTTCGGTTATCCATATGAATATGAGCCGGTAGAGCAGCTAGAACGGAAAAGAAAGGACTGGGAATAATGAATTATCGTGTTGGAATCGATGTCGGAGGTACACACACAGATTCCGTTCTTCTGAATGAAAACTTAGAGTGTATTTGCCAAGTAAAGGTCGCTACAACAACAGATATTAGTACGGGGATCAATCATTCTGTAAGAGAGCTTCTTAGTAAAAGTAAGGTAGATCCTCAAAGGATTAAATATGTGATGCTGGGCACGACACATTGTACAAATGCAATTGTGGAGCGTAAAAAGCTTACTAAGGTTGGTGTCATAAGGCTAGGCGCACCAGCAACAACTGCCATTCCTCCTTTAGCTGGTTGGCCGGATGACATAATCGAAAAAATTGGAATGAATACAAGAATTGCATCTGGAGGATATGAATATGACGGCAGAACAATTGCAGAGATTAACGAGCATGAAATAAGAGAAATTTGCCAAGAGTTCAAAGGAAAGACACACTCTATCGCTATTGTTGGTGTGTTCTCCCCTGTAAATCAGCTTCAAGAAAAAAGAGTCGCAGAAATTGTGAGAGAAGAATTAGGTGAGGATCTATACATTTCTTTATCAAATGAAATTGGAAGTGTAGGGTTGCTAGAAAGGGAAAATGCAACCATATTAAATGCAGCCTTAAAAGAAATCATCAAAGAGGTTGCAGAAGGTTTTCAACAAACACTTGAAAAAGAAGGAATCGATGCAAAGATTTACTTTGGCCAAAACGACGGAACATTAATGACTTGTGAATATGCACTTGAGTATCCAATCCTAACTATTGCAAGCGGCCCAACGAATTCGATAAGAGGTGCAGCACATTTGACAGGTTTGGACCATGCTTTGGTTGTTGATATAGGAGGAACAACTACTGATATTGGGGTACTTGTCAACGGCTTCCCAAGAGAGTCGTCATTGGCTGTCGATATTGGCGGGATTCGTACAAACTTCCGTATGCCAGATCTCTTATCTATGGGCCTAGGCGGGGGAACCATTGTTTATAACAAGGATGGGGAAGTAGCCATTGGACCAGAAAGTGTAGGTTACTTATTATCTGAAAAGGGCATAGTCTTTGGAGGAGATACACTAACCACAACAGATATTGCCGTCAAAATGGGGAAGTTTAAACTCGATCAGGCACAAACGGAAAATATAGATCCCGATTTAGCCGAGAAAGCTGATCAATTGATTTCTAGAATGCTAGAAGATGCAATCGATCGAATGAAAACGAGCAGAGACGATGTTCCGGTCATTCTAGTTGGAGGCGGGAGTATTCTTGTATCTTCAAAGCTCAAGGGTGTATCAAAGGTGTATATGCCAGAAAACTTTGCTGCTGCAAATGCAATAGGTGCAGCTCTAGGTGAGGTTAGCGGAGAAACCGACAAAATTTATACACTAGAATCAAACACATATGATGAAATCATTGAGGATGCAAAAAATCATGCGATTAACTCAGCGATAACAGCAGGGGCATCCCCTTCTACAGTGAAAATAGTAAGTATAGAGGATATCCCTCTCGCTTATCTTCCAGGTAATTCCATCCACGTAAAAGTAAAGGCGGCCGGTCTACTAAAAGAATAAGGGACCTTTAAAAGGAAATTTAAGAACCCTCCTTTTTAAAAAAGTCCTTGCAATCTGTGTGAGGACTTTTTTAATAGTCAAAAAATAACAGGTAATGTTATTGACACAAACGAAATTGGTGCTAAAATATTCAGTATATTTAATATATTTACTCAAAATTAAGTATACTGAATTATTACCAATGGAGGGTTAGTAAAGTGGAGGAAGTTTTTGAGAAAATCAAGAAGCTAAGGACGAGCCGTAATTGGACACTAAAGGAATTAAGTCAAAAGACAGAGCTCTCAAGCGCATTTTTATCCATGATAGAACGCGGTTCTTCATCCTTAACGATCACCTCACTAAAAAAAATCGCCGATGCCTTTGAAGTAGACATATCATACTTTTTCCAAAAGCCTTTAATCAACAAAACCTATCATGTTGAAGAATCAGAGCAAATATCTTTCCAAATTCAAAATTCCCAAACTACTTACATTCGTTTAAACGGAAATTTCCCGAACAGACTTTTTGAACCATTAATCGTTGTCTTAAAACCAAACCAGCAAAAGGATGAAAACTTTGTCCATAAAGGGGAAGAATTTTATTACATATTAAAGGGTGAAGTAAGTTTTATAGTCGATCATGACAAATTTACTGTTAAGGCCAATGAATCTATCCATTTTCCTTCTAACATACCGCATGATTATGAAAACCCGCTACAAGAGGAATCTGTCATGCTATGCGTACTAACACCCTCCATCTTTTAGAGAAAGTGGATCATTTCAAGAGAAAAAATTATTAAGGGGAGAGAATGGATGAGAGTTTCAACTGATGTTGGCGGAACATTTACAGATTTAGTATATGTATCAAATGAAGGAGAAATTGGATTTTCTAAGAGTAATACGACTCCTCCAAACTTTGAGGAAGGTGTCCTAAATGTTCTTGCGAAAAGCCAAATATCCCTAACTGAGATAGAGACATTTATTCATGGGACTACCGTTATTATTAATGCATTAACGGAAAGAAAAGGAGTTAAAACAGCCCTAATTACGACAAAAGGTTTCCGGGATGTTTTAGAAATCGGCCGTGGAAACAGGCCAGACTTATTTAACGTCCGCTATCAAAAGCCAAAACCAATTGTCCCTCGTTTTTTAAGAAGAGAGGTAGAGGAAAGGCTTAATTATAAAGGAGAAGTCATAATCCCGTTAGATAAGGACGAGATTATGAGGATAATAGATGATTTCAAAAGGGAACAGGTCGAAGCGATTGCCATTGTCTTCCTTCATTCATATAAAAATCCTTCACATGAAGTAGAAGCAGCAAAGATTATTCAGGAGTTATGGCCAGAGGTTTCTATTACGACTTCCCATGAGATGACAAAGGAATGGCGGGAATACGAGCGGACGAATACGGCTGCAATGAATTCCTATGTAAAGCCGATTGCCTCTAATTATATTAATCAATTAGAACAGAAATTAATGAAACAAAATGTGAAAGCACAAAAATATATTATGCAATCGAATGGCGGCACAACAACCTTTGGGCTGGCGAAAGAGGCCCCGATCAATATGGTAGAATCTGGTCCGGTTGCAGGTGTGTTCGGTTCAGCTATTTTAGGCGAGTATCTTGGTGAAAAGAATTTAATTGCTTTTGATGTTGGCGGAACTACGGCAAAGTGCTCCTTGATAGAAAACGGCAATGTAAAAATTACGACTGATTATCAGATTGAGAGAACAGAGAAATGGGCGGGCTATCCTTTAAAGGTTCCGGTCGTAGATATAGTAGAAATTGGGAATGGTGGCGGCTCTATTGCCTGGATCGATTCAGTAGGCTCTTTACGTGTCGGTCCTCAATCAGCGGGGGCTGTCCCAGGTCCGGTTGCCTATGGTAAAGGAGGAGAAGAACCGACCATTACAGATGCAAACCTATTAACGGGGAGACTATCAGCTGATCGATTTGAGCATGCAGTTGATTTACAGAAAGTTAAGGATGTCATGACTGATAAGGTGGCAAAGCCTTTTGGCATAAAGGTTGAGGATGCAGCTTTAGGAATTATTCGTCTAGCTAATTCCAATATGCTAAATGCACTGAAGCTTATTTCAGTAAGAAAAGGCTTTGATCCTCGGGATTTTACAATGGTTGCATTTGGCGGCGGGGGACCATTACACGGCACCTACTTAGCAGCAGAATTAGGGATTAAAAAGGTGATTGTTCCAGTGGCTTCAGCTGTTTTCTCTGCATGGGGCATGTTGATGACAGATTTACGGTCTGACATTATTCAAACCTATATTAAACGATTAAAAAATGCAGATATAAACGAGATAAATGAGATGTGGCACCTATTAGAGCAGAAGAGTATGGAGCGGTATATAGATGAGGGAGTAAAGAGAGAGGATATTCTTTTCATGAGATATGCCGATCTTCGTTATGTTGGTCAGGAGCACACAGTAAAGGTGCCAATGCCAAATGGGCAGTGGGACCAAGATACAACTCAGCAAATTATTGAGTCCTTCCATTATTATCATAAAAAGGCTTATACCTTTAATTTAGAAGAGGCAGAGGTAGAAATTGTAAACTTGCATTTAACAACAGTAGGAAAGGTTAATCGACCTGAACTAAAGAAGCTGGAATCATCGAATGATCAAGAGGCTGTCGTAGAATATAGCAGAAATGTTTATTTTGAAGAGGACGGCTGGCTAATGACAAATGTATTTGACAGAAGTCAGTTGAGACCGAAGATGATGATACAAGGACCAGCTGTTGTTGAAGATAATATGTCATCTGTTGTTGTATATCCGACTCAAACGTTAGAGGTCGACCTGTATGGAAATCTAGTTATTTATACTGGAGGGAAGTAAGTTGGCGCAGAAAACAATTGATCCGTTCACATTGGAAATTGTAAAGGATTCCCTAACCTCAATTGGAGAAGAAATGTTTTTTACATTAGGACGAACTTCAATGAGCCCAATTATTTATGAGGTGTTGGATTATGCAACAGGTATAACAGATGCTAAAGGTTTTTTATTAACGCAAGGTAATGGGGTTGCTGGATTTATTGGAATGATTAGTTCGATGGTAAAAGAAACAGTAAAGAAATATGGTGATGATTTAAAGCCAGGAGATATTGTGATCATAAATGATTCTTATAATGGCGGAGGTTCTCATCTTTCTGATGTCGGATTAGTAATGCCTATTTTCTATAATGATGAATTAGTTGCTTTTTCAGCCAATAAAGCTCATTGGACAGAAATTGGGGGAAAGGACCCGGGGTCGTTTTCGAATGATGCAACTGAAATTTATCAGGAAGGACTTCAGTTTCCTTGTATTAAATTATTTGATGAAGGGAAAATCAATCAGGCCCTTGTCGAAATGATTCGAGCAAACGTAAGGTATCCGGATTTATCCATAAGTGATATGTGGGCACAAATCGCATCTTTAAGAATTGGTGAAAAACGATACCAAGAATTATGTGATAAATACGGTGTTAATACCGTTCAGCATACGGCAGATTTCCTTCTGGACCAAGGGGAGATGGCAGCAAAAAGTTTAATCAAGCTTCTGCCTAATGGAGAGTACTTTGCAGAAGACTCTATCGATACAGATGGGCTTGGAAATGGACCGTTTAAGGTACAAGTAAAGGTCACTATTATGGATGAACGCTTTATTTGTGATTTTAGAGGAAGTCATCCTCAAGTGCCTGGACCTGTTAATTGCTCCTATACGACTCTCGTTTCAGATGTTCGGACTGTGTTTTTGTCCATTATTAACGATGAGCATCAGATTAATGATGGGGTTTTCCGACCACTTGAAATCATTACAGATCCCGGTTCAATTTTTTCGTGTGAGCGGCCAGCGCCAATGTCTGTTTATTGGGAAAGTGGAGCAATGGGTGGTGACCTCGTTTGGAAGGCTTTAGCAAGTGTTCTTCCAACAAAGCTGGGTGCTGGGCATTTCCTATCTGTATGTTCCGTAACCTTATCTGGAAAACATCCCGATACAAAAGAGCCATTTTTAATTGTAGAGCCTTCAGTTGGAGGCTGGGGTGCAAATAACGAGGAAGATGGCGTAAGAGCCCAGTTCTGTATTGGTGATGGAGAAACGTATAACGTACCGGTTGAAATTGCTGAATCAAGATATGGAATCATGGTCGATGAGTACTCTCTAAATACGGATGGTGCTGGTGCAGGGCAATTTATTGGAGGTTCAGGAGTTATTCGTTCCTATAGAGCTTTAACTGATCATCAAGCTGTTTCTGTAACGTACGGACGTAATAAATTTGCACCATGGGGTTTGCGTGGTGGGAAAGATGGATCAACTAATCACTTTTATATAGAAAAAAGTAACGGAGAAGTCGATGGACCATTTGGTGTGTATGCTCGCTATCCTTTAAATAAAGGAGATGTCGTTAAGCTTGTAACAGGGACTGGCGGAGGGTATGGAAACCCATTTGATAGAGACGCCCAGCTCGTAGCTGAAGATGTAAAAAATGCATACATTTCAGTTGAACAAGCTGAGGAGATCTTTGGAGTTTTAATTGAAAAGGATACTTTTAAAATTAAAGGATTAACGAAGTGTAGACTAGACGGTTAGGAATAGGTTCGGTGCAATTGAAATAAAAAAGATAACTAGGAGGTTCCCTTTTGAGGACTTTAACACAGCAAGAAGCAGAGGACATTTTATATGGTGCATGTATATATGGTACTGGGGGTGGAGGTGATCTAAAGGAAGGTTTAAGGATCATCAGCGAGATCTACTCGAATGGGAAGCAAGTTCGAATGGTTTCCTTAGAAGATGTTGAAAAGGATTGGCTAATTGCTTCGCCCTATTATGTTGGTTCGGTTGCCTCCCCTAAAAAGGAAGTAGTGGAGAAACTAGAAAATCTTCTAAAATCGAAGGAAAATGTATCTGTTTTAGCTGCGAAGTCATTGCAGAAAGCATTAGGAAAAAAGCTAGATGCTGTCATTCCTACAGAACTTGGTGCAAATATCGCTTGGGCTATGGAAACAGCTGCTTCTCTTAATATCCCGTTAGTAGATGCAGATCCTGCCGGAAGGGCTGTCCCAGATATTGCTCATACAACATTTAATATTTTCGATATACCCATTGCCCCGTTCGCTCTTGCCAATAAGTATGGGGACGTTTTGATTGTGCAGTCGGTTGCTAATCATGATCGTGCAGAGGATATAGCTAGGAACTTTGCCATTTCTTCAGGCAATATTGCCGGAATGTGCGACCATCCTATATTAGGTGAAAGGTTAATGAGTACAGTTATTCGTGACACTCTTACTAATTCTGAGCGTGTCGGAAAGGCTAGGAGACTAGCAAATGAGCAAGGTCTCTCTCCTATCAATCCGATATGTGAAGCTGGTCAAGGAAGGATTTTAATAAAGGGGACCGTAACGTCTTCGAACTGGAAAGATGTAATTGGATTTATAGAAGGAAATATCACGATTTCCTCTCTTGATGGGAAAGATTATTTATCACTATGGTTTAGAAATGAACATATGGTTGCTAGGAATGGTAATGGGATCGTCTCTATTATTCCAGAATTAATAACAGTTGTTGATTTGAACGATGGGCACCCGATATTAAATCCAAACTGTAAAGAAGGAATGGAAGTGGCCGTTATTACTTACCCTGCACCGCAAGCATGGGAAACTGAAAAGGGATTAGCTATTTTCGGTCCGGAATACATTGGAGAGAATAGAGAATTATATTCTCAGCTTAAGAGTTTAGCAGATTTTTCACATACGAAGCAGGCTTAAACTCAACATGATTTTTGGATAAATAACAATAGTAGGAGGTAGGAGGAAATGAAAAGAACTAAATGGTTTTGGTTCATGACTGTCTTGAGCTTGCTTGTTGTATTAGCTGCATGCAGTAATAATACAGCCACAAATGATGGCAATAGTTCGGACGGCAAAGAGTCAGAGGGTGCACCAAAAGGCGGCGTGGCGGTGTTTGGAGCTCATGATGAAATTATGACATTTTGGGATCCAAGTGATAGCTATTCGAATGAAATTGTTGCCATGAACAATATGTATGAAACCTTATTGAGGTATGATGCAAATTCTGAAACATTCACAAATGTACTAGCTGAAGGGTATGAAGTATCTGAAGATGGACTTACTTGGACTTTTACATTAAAACAAGGGGTAAAGTTCCATACAGGAAACGAAATGACAGCTGAAGCTGCTAAAGCCGCTATTGAAAGAACGATGGAAAGAGGAAAGGGAGCGGCATTCATCTGGGATCCTGTACAGGAAATTCATGCAAAGGATGCTTATACGTTAGAATTTGTTTTATCCTATCCGGCAGCTTTAGACACCATTGTTTCATCAGGCTACGCTTCTTTCATTTTTGATGCAAAGGCAGCTGAAGAAAATGGAGGCGAACAATGGTTTAATGAAGGGAATTCTGCAGGTACAGGACCTTATAAGCCAGAAAAATGGGAGCGGGGAAGCCAATTAATCCTGACTTCAAATAACGAATATTGGGGTGAATGGAAGCCAAATCAATTTCAGAAAGTGGTCTTCAAATCAATCCCTGAAGCAAATACTCGACTGCAAATGGCAAAAGGAGGCGAACTGCATTTCGTTCAGCAGCTGCCAAATGAACTCGTAAAATCTATAAGTGGGGATAATACGGTTTCAATTCAAGAAACAGAAAGCTTCCAGCAATTAATTTCATTATTCAATACGGAAAAAGAGCCTTTAAATAATCCAAAGGTTCGTCAGGCTATTTCCTATGCGATTCCATATGAAAGCATTGTTAAGGATATTTTAGGCAATACAGCTACTCAATCCTTTGGATCAATCCCAAAAGGCTTATGGGGACATAGTGAGGATTTAAAGCAATATGAATACAACATCGAAAAAGCAAAGGAATTGTTAAAGGAAGCCGGAGTAGACGGTGGGAAACTAACGCTTACTTACCTCTCCGCTGATGAAGATGAGCGGCAAATAGCCGAATTAATGAAGATTGAATTTGCTAAGATTGGTTTTGATTTAGAGCTAAAAGGCATGCTTTGGGAAGCTCAATGGGACCTTGCTAAATCACCCAATCCTGAGGAGCGTCAAGATATATTATTTATGTACTGGTGGCCGGACTACGCAGATCCGTATTCATTTATGAAGAATTTATATGGATCAGAGGATGAAATCGTGTTTAATTTAGCTTACTTTAAAAATGTAAGCTATGACAAATTGGTAGATGAAGCACAAAAGATTGCAGGTGTTGATAGAGAGAAAGCAATTGATTTGTATAAACAGGCACAGGATATTTTAGTGGAAGAATCACCAGGACTATCACTTTACGACAAAAAATATGTGCGTATTATTAACAATAGCCTCGGGGGATATGTAGATAATCCAGCATATCCAAACGTAGTATTTTTCTATGACACATTCAAACAATAGGTGATCCCTTATGATTCGTTTTTTTCTCCGTAGATTGTTACTTGGTATTTTTGTATTATTTGGTGTTTCATTGATCACCTTTATTATTGCTAGAGTTATTCCTTCTGAACCAGCAGCCCGTTGGATTGGACCGAAGGCAACTGCTGAACAAATTGCAGCAGCCAAGGTTGAATTGGGGTTGGACCAACCCCTTTATATTCAATATTTAACTTATATGAAAGGGTTATTTTCAGGTGATTGGGGAGTATCTATTACTTCCCATCAATCTGTTTTAAAAGAACTTTTAACCTTTCTTCCGTCAAGCTTAGAAATTATTTTTGGCGGCATGTTAATCGCGATAATCATTGGGATTCCATTAGGAGTTTTGACGGCAATTAAAAAGGAAACATGGTTAGATCATCTTGCGAGAGGAATAAGCATTGGCGGTGTGTCCATTCCAACCTTTTGGTTAGCGATGATCCTACAGCTGATTTTCTATCAAACATTAGGATGGTTTCCGTTAGGTGAAAGGGTATCAACGGATGTTGCATTACTTTATCCAATCGAAACGATAACGGGATCCAATTTGTTAGATTCCTTATTGCAAGGGAATTGGATTTACTTCAAGGATGCACTTATGCATTTAATATTGCCAATGCTAACAATGGCGGCATTTCCTTTAGGAGTGGTCACAAGGATGACACGATCCTCCATGCTTGAGGTAATCGGTGAGGAATACATGCGCGTTACTAAAGCCTATGGTTTTTCAAATATAACTAGAACGTTTAAATATGCCTTGAAAAATGCTATGGGTCCAACGGTTACATCGCTCGGTCTTACATTTGCCTATGCATTGACAACTACTTTTCTCATTGAATCTGTTTTTACATGGCCAGGGTTAGGATTGTATACTTCTAAAGCTATTCTTTCATCAGATTATCCAGTCATAATGGGTATAACAATTTTTGTTACAGGAGCGTATCTCTTTGTAAACTTCCTAGTTGATATGGTCTTAGCCATACTAGACCCACGAATTAAGTTAAATGCGGAATAGGAGGAAAACAATATGCTTAAAGTGAATCCAAATGTTTCTCCTCCTTCCTCGGAGAAAGCATTAATGAAGAAAAGTTCAAATAAAAGTGCATTTTTGAGTGAAATTCGGTATTTCTTTAAAATGAATAAGCTGGCAGGAGTAGGCTTTTTTATCATTTTATTTTTGGTGGCTATCGCTGTTCTGGCGCCAGTCATTGTTCCTTACCCAGGCGATATTGCCTCTGAATCACATTTAGAGAAGAAGTTTTTGCCTCCGAGTTCGGAGCATTTATTCGGAACGGATGAACTTGGAAGAGATTTATTTAGCAGAGTGCTATACGGTGCAAGAATCTCTTTCCAAATTGGCTTAATTGCGATTGGGTTAGCTGTAGCAATTGGTCTTCCTTTAGGCTTAATTGCGGGCTATTTTGGAAAATGGATTGATGAGACCATTATGCGGATTTGTGATATTTTCTTAAGCTTTCCACCCCTATTGTTATCCATTGCCATTGCAGCATTATTAGGTCCCTCCATTACAAATATGATGATTGCCATCGCTATTTCCTGGTGGCCGTGGTATACGAGATTAATACGCGGACAAGTCATTTCGTTACGTGAACGTGGATTCGTTGAGGCTGCAAAAGCGATGGGGGTTCCATCTTGGACAGTCATCATAAGGCATATCCTGCCAAACAGTTTAGCCCCGATCATCGTCCAAATATCAATGGACTTTGGCTCGATTATTCTGACAGCTGCATCTTTAAGCTTTCTTGGGCTAGGTGCACAGCCTCCCCAGCCAGAATGGGGACTTCTCATTAATATAGGGAAGAATTTCTTTTTGACAAATTGGTGGTATGTCACATTCCCAGGTTTATTTATATTTATTACTGTTATGGCCTTTAATTTATTTGGAGATGGATTGAGAGATTATCTAGATCCGAAAACCCGTGATCAATAGGAGGGAAAAGAAGTGGATGTTCTTTTAGAAATGAAGAATGTAAAGGTAGAAATTGAAACTCGCTCCGGAACATTTACCGCTTTGGATCTAGAACAGCTCTCGATTAATCGTGGCGAAACAATAGCCTTAGTAGGTGAAACGGGTTCAGGGAAATCTATGACAGCATCTGCAATCATGAATTTATTTCCTACCAAAAAGGCTTGTGTTAAGCGCGGGTCTATCCTTTTTGAAGGGGTCGATTTAGTGAGCATCCCTGAAAAAAAGCTGGAGGCATTTAGAGGAAAATCAATGACAATGATTTTTCAGGACCCGATGACATCATTGAATCCAGTCTTTCCGGTTGGAGAGCCTATGATAAATATGATTCGAAAACATTTATCTTTATCAAAAAAAGCTGCGAAGGAGAAAGCAATAGAATCCTTATCCTTTGTCGGGCTGCCTGATCCTAAGGGGACTTTAAAAAGATACCCCCATGAACTAAGTGGCGGGCAGCGTCAAAGAGTCATGATTGCGATGGCAATGGCGTGTAATCCTAAGCTATTAATTGCTGATGAACCGACAACTGCCTTAGATGTGACTATTCAATCGCAAATTCTTTATATAATTAATAGAATGAAAGAAACACATGGTACGTCCATTCTTTTTATTACCCATAATCTCAGTGTTGTTTCAAAAATTGCCGACCGAATTGTCATTATGTACGGTGGTCATATCGTCGAAACAGGGCGGACGAAAGAAGTGTTTCAAAATCCGAAGCATCCTTATACAACGATGTTAATGGATGCAATTCCAAAGCTTAAAGAAACGCGTGAAAAACTGCCTGTTATTGATGGAATGATTGACCGATCACTAACAAGCTGTCCTTTTTTCAACCGCTGCCCAAGTGCAAGACCAGAATGTAATTCGAAAGGGATGCCAAATTTAACGAGTGTAAATGAGACTCATAAAGTGGCCTGTTATTATCCGAATGGGGGAGGTTCTGTTCATGACTGATTTACTAGAAGTCGTAAATTTAAAAAAATACTTTCCCGTTAGAACAGGTTTGTTTCGAAAAAAGAGCTTTTTACATGCAGTTGATGATGTTTCTTTTTCGATTAAAGAAGGGGAATGCTTTGGCCTTGTGGGGGAGTCAGGCTGCGGCAAAAGCACAATTTCGCGAACTATTTTGCGTTCTCTAGCTCCTACAGATGGATCCGTAATCTTTGGAAATAAAGATTTATTCACATTAAATAAAATAGAAGATAAACAAAGCCGTAAAGAAATCCAAATGGTGTTTCAAGACCCGTATTGGTCGGTTAATCCGAAAATGACGATTGGCTCCATTATTGAAGAACCGATGAAAACTCATCTGTCCTTAAACAAACAAGAGAGGGAAGCAGAAGCGAAAAGACTATTATATGAAGTGGGGCTTTCAGAGGACTTCTATAAGCGCTACCCGCATCAATTAAGCGGCGGGCAAAGACAGCGGGTTGGGATCGCCCGTGCCATCGCATTAAATCCTAAATTTATTATTTTAGATGAGCCAACATCTGCCCTTGATATGTCAGTGCAGGCACAAATTTTGAATTTATTAAAGGAGCTTCAGCAATCCAAAGGGTTTACGTATTTATTTATTTCACATGATTTAAGTGTTATTAAACATATGTGTACAAGAGTTGGCGTTATGTACTTAGGGGAGATTGTAGAAATTGGAGAGGTGGATCAAGTCTTTGATAAGCCTGCCCACCCCTATACACAACTGCTATTGGAATCTTTGCCAACGATGGATGAACAGTCCGCTTTTTCCCTTACTATGTATGAAGGTGAAATGCCTAAAGCCATCGATCCACCTAAAGGCTGCCGGTTTGCCCAGCGCTGCCTTTATGCTGTTGAGGACTGCTCAGAAAAGCAAGAACTAGTAGATTATGATGATGGGCGGATGGTCCGGTGTCATTTGGTAAAGAGCTGATGGATGAAAGGTTCATGGTATACGTTTTGATAAGAAAGCGGCTCAAACGGTAGTCATGAG